>CAZYAX010000036.1:0-9585 GCA_964646195.1 uncultured Faecalibacterium sp.
CGGCAATCTGCATACCAGATTTATTCAGAGCTTCCCAAGAATTAGGGAGTGTCGTTATGGATATCACACACATCACCTCACTGCTGGGCGGCATCGCTTTGTTCCTGTATGGAATGTCCATTATGGGCGCGGGCCTCGAAAAGCTGGCGGGCGGCAAGATGCAGGGCATCCTGCAAAAGCTCACCTCCAGCACCTTGAAGGGAGTGCTCCTGGGCACGCTGATCACCGCAGTGATCCAGTCTTCGGCCGGCACGGTCGTTATTTGTGTCGGCCTCGTAAACTCGGGCATTATGACGCTTGCGCAGTCGGTGGGCGTTATCATGGGCGCAAACATTGGTACCACGGTCACGGGCCAGCTGATCCGCCTGGCGGATATCTCAGGCGACAGCCTGCTGCTGACGCTGGTTCAGCCGAAAACCTTTGCGCCGGTGGTGGCGTTTATCGGCTGCATTTTTTATGTGTTCCTCAAAAGCGCAAAGAAAAAGAACATCGGCCAGATCATGCTGGGCTTCGGCATCCTGTTCACCGGCATGAGCCTCATGGATACCGGCGTCAGCCCGCTCAAGGAGAGCGAGCTGTTCCAGAACCTGTTCCTCAATATGTCCAATCCCATTTTGGGTGTGCTGGTGGGCCTGGTGGCTACGGTGGCCATCCAGTCCTCGTCGGCATCGGTGGGCATTTTGCAGGCGCTGTCCAGCACGGGCCTTGTCACCTTTGGCTCCGCCATCCCCATCATTCTGGGCACCCACATCGGCACGGCGTTTACGCCGTTGCTCACCATCGGCGGCTCCTCCAAGGACGGCAAGCGCGCCGCTCTGGTTCACCTCTATTTTAACGTGATCGGCAGCGTAGTGGTGCTGGCGTTGATCTACGCAGTGCAGCTTGTCGTCGGCCTGCCCATGTGGAACGACGTGCTCAACAAGGGCGCGATCGCCAATATCCATACGCTGTCCAGCGTGTTTGCCATGGTGCTGTTCATCCCGTTCAGCAGCGTTCTGTCCAAGCTGGCCATGATGACCGTGCGCGACAACGCCGAGGAAGCGCAGGAGCTCACGATGCCGGTGCTGGACGAGCGCCTGTACAAGAGCCCCTCGGTGGCGCTCCAGCAGGCGAAGAACGCGGTGGTCAAGATGTCCCACCGCGCGGCGCGCAACGTCAACCTGGCCGTGCCGCTGCTCATCGAGATGAATCCCGAAACGGTCAGCGCCATCAATGTGCGTGAAAACCTCATCGACCGCATGGAGGTGGCAATCACGAATTATCTGATCAAGCTGGCGGATCAGGAGCTGGGCGACGATGAGAGCCATATGGCGACCGAGCTGCTCAATTTCGTCACTGAGTACGAGCGCATCGGCGACTATGCGGTGAACCTGATGGAAAAGGCGCAGGAGATGGACGAGAAGGATCTGAGCTTCAGCGAAAATGCCCAGCGGGAGCTCAAGCTGCTGCTTGGCGCGCTGACGCAGATTCTGGAGCTGACCGACGAGGCGTTCAGCAACGATAACCAGCATGCCGCCGTGCGGGTGGAGCCGTTGGAGGAGACCATCGACATTATGTGTGAGCGGCTGCGCAACCAGCACATCGGCCGCCTGAAGGACGGCGTGTGCGTCATCGACACCGGCGTCGTGTTCCTGGATGTGCTGAATAACATCGAACGTATTTCGGACCACTGCTCCAACATTGCCGCCCGCCTCATCGGCATGGAGGAGGGCGAGGAGCTGGACCCCCACGCCCTGAAAAAGATGATGCACCACAGCCTGTCCGGCGAGTATGTACAGGATTTTGAGGCCTACCGTCAAAAATATCTGGTGCCGCTGGAAACTATGGAGGCGTGAGCGCGCCCTGCCAACAGGTGCCGGGGCCCGCTGCGGCCGGCCGGTGAAAAAGCATATAAAAACGGCGCCGGTGCGCGGGAAAACCGTGCCAAAGGCGCCGTTTTTTCTGTCCGTTCCGCTCTCCCTGCGCCCGCTTTGCCGGTGGGGCGCTTTGCGGCGGCCTCTTTCTGCACTCAGCCGCCCAGGTCCTCCAGCAGCGTGGCCAGCTCCTGATCGCTTTGCACGGTAAAGCCCTGCTTGAGCCGCAGCGCGTCCGGCTCGGGCAGGAGGTTGACGTAGATCTCCGTCACCTCCACCAGCCCGGCAGGCTGGCCGGCCGCGTCGCAGCGGTACACGGCCACCCGGCCGCTCCGGTCGCAGAGGTAGTAGGCCGGGGCCGTGCCGCCGGGCAGCGCCTGTGCCAGCCGGGCGGGCAGCTCCGCCAGAGAGACGGCGCTCTCGGAGCCGGAGGACGCCTCGGGCAGGGGCAGGGTGGGGGCTGCCATCCAGAACAGGCTGAAGGACAGGGTGAACGCGCACAGCGTATAAAACAGGCAAAGCCACAATTTTCGCATAAAGGAAGCTCCTTCCACAGTAAAAGGTACTGCATCAAAGACAGTGTGGGCAAAACGAAGCCGGTTAGACATCCCGCGGGGAAATTTCATGCCGGGGTGCTGTACTTTCGGGGAGGGATTGTGCTATAATATAGAAGGTGCTATTCCAGCGGCGGCCCGTTTTGTGGGGAGAGACCGCCGAGCAGGGGACATAGGCCGGGCAGCAGGGCGCCGGCCCCGGAGAGAGGACATACAGGAAGTTAGGAGGCGGTTTTTATCGCTACCAATGAGATGGGAAAAATCCAACGCAGCGATGGAGGCGGCGCAGTACACGGCTCCCCTTCGTCCGGGCGAAAGCTCAATACCAGCCGGAGCCGGCAGGCTTCGGGTACACCGTCGGGTGGAGCGCCGCAAAAGCCAGCCAAGACCGAAAAGCCAAAAAAGGCGGACAGGCCGGATAAGCCCCCTCTGTGGCGGCGCATCCTGGGCGTCTTTTTCAAGCTGATCGCCACGCTGCTGTGCCTGGGCATTATGGCCGGCAGCGCCGCAGCGGTGTGGATGGTGTACTATGTGGTGGATGCTACGGCCGACGACGGGGACCTGCTCAATCTGGACGGCATCGAGCTGAGCCAATCCAGCAAGATTTTGGCGCAGGATCCCACCACAGGCCAGTGGGTGGAATATGCCACCCTCAAATCCAGCAACAGCTACCGTGTGTGGACGGATCTGGAAAACATCCCGTCCAACCTGCAATATGCGTTTATCTGCACCGAGGACAAGGACTTTTACACAGAGCCGGGCGTGAACATCAAGCGCACCATCGGCGCGATGGTAAACGAGTATATCATCCCTGTGTACAGCTCCAAGCAGGGCGCGTCTACCATCGAGCAGCAGCTGGTGAAAAACCTCACCGATGACGACAGCGCCAGCGGCATCGAGGGCGCGCTGCGCAAGCTGCGCGAGATCTACCGCGCGTTCGGCATCTACCGCAATTACTCCAAGGCCACGATTCTGGAGGCGTACCTGAACACGATCAGCTTTACCGGCACGATCCAGGGCGTGCAGACCGCGGCAAACGAATATTTTAACAAGGACGTCAGCCAGCTCACGCTGGCCGAGTGCGCTACCATTGCGTCCATCACCAAAAATCCGACCAGCTATAACCCCTATACGAATCCCGAAAACCTGATCAACCGCCGCAATTATGTGCTGTATAATATGTGGGACCAGGGCAAGATCAGCGAGGCGGAGTATCAGGCGGCGAAGGCTGAGCCGCTGGTGCTGGCGGAGGAAGTGAAGACTGTGGTCTCCGCCAACACCTCCAACAACTCTTACTTTACCGACGCGCTGTTCCGCGAGCTCACAAAGGAGATCGCTGAGGCCGAGGGCATCACCGAGGCCGCCGCACAGAAAAAGATCTACACCGGCGGCTACACCATCTACGCGACCGTGAACCCTTTTATCCAGAACCAGATGGAGCAGGTGATGCTCAACCCGGACGACGCCTTCTTCCCGGCGGGCTGGCATGAGGAGGAAGTCTCGTCGCTGTCCGACGACGACATCCCCGTGCTGAACGAGGACGGAACCCAAAAGACCAGGACCGCAGAGGACGGCACTGTGACCTACTACCGCCGCGTGCGGACGCAGGCCGCCATGGTCACCATGGACTATGAGGGCAACGTGTTGGCAATGGTGGGCGGCCTGGGCGAAAAAACCAAGGATCTCTCGCTCAACCGCGCCTACGACGTTACCCGGCAGACCGGCTCCTCCATCAAGCCCATCGGTGCGTATTCGCTGGGCATCGAGTATGGTCTGGTGAACTGGTCGTCCATGCTGAACAATTCGCCCCTGTATCTCCAAAGCGATATGGTCATCCGCGATGAGGACTACTGCCGCCGCAACGGTCTGAGCGGCCTGTCGGATGCGGCCCTCAAGGCTTACCCCAACGCCTGGCGCAGCTGGCCCCAGAACTACGGCGGCAACTACGGCGACAACACCGACATTCCGCTGTGGAACGGCCTGGCCCGCTCGCTGAACACCATCGCCGTCCGTGTGGGCGATATGGTAGGCGCGGATACGATCTTCAATTTCCTCCACAACACCTTGCAGCTGGATACGCTGGACCCGGTGAACGACGTGGGCCTGGCCCCGCTGGTCATGGGCAGCCAGACCCGCGGCGTAACGCCTGTTGCTATGGCGGCGGCGTTCCAGATCTTCAACGAGGGCCGCTACACTACGCCCCATCTGTACACCCAGGTGCTGGACCGGAACGGCAACATCTATATGGAGAGCAACTCCACCAGCTATCAGGCGCTTACCCCGCAGACGGCCACTATCATGAACCGCCTGCTGAAAAACGTGCTGTACAGCAGTGTGGGCACGGCCAGCGGGCACTACCCGCGCGCGGGCGGCATGGAGTCCTTCGGCAAGACCGGTACGGCCAGCGACGAGCGCGATCTGTGGTTCGTAGGCGGTACCCCATACTATGTGACCGCCGTTTGGTGGGGTTACGATTCCCCCTATGACATGACCAAGACCCTGACCCGCGACCAGGCCAAAACCCGCACCTGCGTGCTGGCCTGGAAGGAGCTGATGGAGCGCATTCAGGGTGATCTGGAATACCGCGAGTTCCCCATGGCGGCGGGCGTGGTACAGCGTTCCTACTGCACCGAGAGCGGCCTGCTGGCAACGGGCGCATGCCCCAGTACGGAAGTGGGCTATTATAAGGCGGACGATCTGCCCGCCACCTGCGATTATGCCCATGGCGCACAGGTTTTGACGGAAGACCCCGCCGCCGGTGTGGACACCGACTGACCGGGCAGGAGATAAAGTAATACCTTTTGTTCCGGCCTGTTGCGATTCCGGCAAGGAACCGGCGGCTCCGCCAGAACAAAACTATCCAAAATGCCAAAAAAACATCCGGCCTCTTGCAATGCGGGAAGCCGGATGTTATTATATTTCCTGCAAAGACACTTGTAGTTGAGGGGTGAACAAATTGAAACGCCGTTTTTATTTGGTGGACGCTTCCGTTCTGCCGGAAGTCTTTTTAAAGGTCGTGCGCGCCAAGCAGCTGCTGGCAAGCGGCGAGGCGCGCAGTATTTCGGCGGCGGCCCGCGAGGTGGGCCTGTCGCGCAGCGCATTCTATAAGTATAAGGACTGTATTTTCGATTCGGAGAATGGCCGCGAGGTCGTCACCGTGATGGCCACCCTGCGGGATGAGACCGGCGCGCTGCAAAGCCTGCTGGCAGGTCTCAGCGCCGCGGGAGCGAGCATTGTGACTATCAACCAGTCCACCCCGGAAAACGGGGCGGCGCAGGTGGCGGTGACCATTCGTACCGATACGATGCAGATGACCCCGGAGGAGCTCACCGGGCGTCTGGCCCGCCAGCGCACGGTGCTGGGGGTGCATTGCGGTTACAACCAGTAACAGAGCATCGGAGCTTCCGGGCAGATGGCGGCACAGGCCCTGGCACACGTCCCGGCGGCGGTGTACCGGATGAGATCGAAAGCTCCCGCATTTTATTTTAGGAACGAGGGAAAGAGCATGGCGAAGATTGCAATTTTAGGGTTTGGTACGGTAGGCAGCGGTGTACTCGAGGTGCTGCGCCGCAATGCGGCGGGCGTATCCCGCCGGGCTGGCGAGCCGGTGGAGGTCAAGTACATCCTGGATGTGCGCGACTTCTCCGATCACCCGGACGCACGGCTGTTCGTCAAGAGCATCGATGTGATCCTGGCGGATCCGGAGGTCAAAGTGGTGGTGGAGACCATCGGCGGCACCCGGTTTGCCTATCCGTATGTCAAGGCCTGCCTGGAGAGCGGCCGCAGCGTGTGTACCTCCAACAAGGAGATGGTGGCCACCTACGGCGCAGAGCTGCTGGCGCTGGCCAAGGCGCACAACTGCGCCTTTTTGTTCGAGGCGTCGGTGGGCGGCGGCACACCGATCATCACGCCAATGCACCAGTGCCTGTCGGCCAACGTGATCAGCGAGGTGCAGGGCATCGTAAACGGCACCACCAACTTTATGCTTACCAAAATGGCCCGCGAGAACATGGGCTTTGACGAGGCGCTCAAGATCGCCCAGGAGCTGGGCTACGCCGAGACCAAGGATCCCGGCGACGACGTGGACGGCCGCGACGCCTGCCGCAAGATCGCCATCCTGTCCTCGCTGGTGTGCGGCCATCACGTCTACCCGCAGAACATCCCCACCCGCGGCATCCGCGCTATCACGGTGGAGGACGTGGCTGCGGCCGAAAAAATGAACTGCGTGATCAAGCTGATCGCTTGGATGAAGCGGGACGAAAACGGCGGCGTGGTGGCCGGCGTGGAGCCCTGCCTTGTGCCGCGCACTAACCAACTGGCCGGCGTGGACGACGTGTTCAATGCCGTGATGGTTAAGGGGGATATGCTGGGCGACGTGGTGTTCTACGGCAAGGGCGCGGGCAAGCTGCCCACCGCCAGCGCCGTGGTGGCAGACGTGGTGGATGCGCTTAAGCACGGCGTGCGGATGCACGACAGCCTGTTCTGGCAGCCGGCCGAGCCGGCGGAGGGAATGCTCACCGATCCCGCCCCGGCCGCATATTATGTGCGTGTAGCGGGCATTGCCCCGGCGGTGGCCGAGGCCATCTATGGCTATGGCAAGGTGGTCAGCGAGCACTACGACGGCTGCTCCTATTTTGTGGAGCGCGCCGACGAAAAAGCGCTGGCGGAGGCCGAACGCAAGGTGAACGCCGTGGGCGGCAGCGTGAAGCTGGTGCTCAAGCGCCTGCCGGAAGAGAGCTGAGCGCTGCCCGGCCAAGAGAGGGAAACAACATGAAGATAAAAGTTTCGGTTCCGGCCACCAGCGCCAACGTGGGCTCCGGCTTCGACGCGCTGGGCCTTGCGGTGACGCTGTACAATACGGCCACCTTTGAGGAAAGCGATGCGCTGGATATTTCGGCGGCGGACGGCATTCGTATCCCGCGCGGCGAGAGCAACCTGATCTACCGCTCGGCCAAGACGCTGTTTGACCGGGTGGGCAAAAGGATGCCCGCGCTCAAGATCGTGCAGACCAACCCCATCCCCATGGCGCGGGGCCTCGGCTCCTCGTCGGCATGCATCATTGCGGGGCTGCTGGGCGCAAACCGGATGCTGGGCGACGTACTGGATAAGCAGGAGCTGCTCACGCTGGCCACCGCCATTGAGGGCCATCCGGACAATGTGGCTCCGGCGCTGCTGGGCGGGCTGACCTCCAGCGTGTTTGAGGGCGGGCAGGTGTACTCGGTGAAGCGCGACGTGGATCAGAGCCTGTGCTTCGCGGCCTTTGTGCCGGATTACAAACTGCTCACCGAGGCGGCCCGTGCGGCGCTGCCCAAAGAGGTACCCCACAAGGACGCCGTGTATAACCTGGCCCGCGCGGCGCTGGTGCCCGCGGCCTTCTGCGAGGGCCGGCACGACCTGCTGGGCGTTGCCACGGAGGATCGGCTTCACCAGCCCTACCGCCTGCCGCTGATGCCCGGCGCAAAAGAGGTGTTTGCCATTGCAAAGGAGTGCGGCGCCAAGGCCGTGTATGTATCCGGCGCAGGCAGCACCGTGATGGCCGTGGCCGAGCGCGCGGACGCCGCGCGGTTCTACAACGGCGCGGAAAAAGCGCTGGAAGCCTTGGAAGGGCTGGACGGATGTGAGGCATTTACACTGCTGCGCCTGGATGCAGACAACACCGGCGCAACGGTGGAATGATAGAGGGAGAGGAAGTTGCAAAAGGCTTTCCCGTACCCGGTGCAGGCCCCCGGAGGCCGGGGGACTAAAAGAGGAGAGTGAGAAACTTATGGCGTTGATCGTACAGAAGTTTGGCGGTTCCTCGGTAAGGGACCGTGACCGTATTTTCAACGTAGCCCGCATCGTGGCCAACACCCACAAGGCGGGGAATGACGTGGTCGTTGTGGTGTCCGCGCAGGGCGACACCACCGACGATTTGATTGCCAAGGCGGCGGAGATCACCCATGACCCGTCCGCGCGCGAAATGGATATGCTGCTTGCCACTGGCGAGCAGATCAGTATTTCGCTGCTGGCGATGGCGCTGAACGAGACCGGCACCCATGCCATCAGTCTGACCGGCTGGCAGGCCGGCTTCCACACCGACCGCGCCTACACCAAGGCGCGCATCACCCGGCTGGAGACCGAGCGCATTTCCTCCGAGCTGGAGCGCAACCGCGTGGTGGTGGTGGCGGGCTTTCAGGGTCTGAACAAGCTGGACGACATCACCACGCTGGGCCGCGGCGGCAGCGATACCAGTGCCGTGGCCATCGCGGCCGCGCTGCACGCCGACCGCTGCCAGATTTTTACCGACGTGGAGGGCGTATACACCGCCGACCCGCGCAAGGTGCGCAACGCGCGCAAGCTGCCGGAGATCACCTTCGATGAAATGCTCGAAATGGCGTCGCTGGGCGCGCAGGTGCTCAACAACCGCAGCGTGGAGCTGGCAAAAAAATACAATGTAGAGTTGGAAGTACTGTCCAGCCTGAACCCGATCCCGGGTACGGTCGTTAAGGAGGTTGCGAACGATATGGAAGGTATGCTGATCAAGGGCGTTGCAAAGGATGCGGACGTTGCTGTTATTTCGATTCTGAATGTTCCCGACGAGCCGGGCATGAGCTTTAAGATCTTTGGCCTGATGGCCCAGAAGAATGTGAACGTGGATATCATCCTTCAGTCCTCCGGCCGCGACGGCAACAAGGACGTGATCTTCACCTGCGCCCAGAGCGATGCGGAGCGCGCCGTGCGCGTGCTCAAGGAAAGCGGCTGCTTTAAGGAGGTCAACTGCGACACCACCTGCGCCAAGGTCTCCATCGTAGGCGCGGGTATGCAGAGCCACAGCGGCGTTGCCTCCAGCATGTTCGAGGCGCTGTCCAACAACAACATCAACATCCACATGATCTCCACCAGCGAGATCAAGATCTCCTGCATCATTGACCGGGACGACGCCGACCGCGCGGTGAGTGCGATCCATGATATGCTGATCCACTGATTTTTACGGGGGGTTGCCGCTTTCTTGAAAGAGAGTGGCGCAAAGAACTTTGAAATAAGACACTATATAAACAAATAAATATGGGCCGCTGCAAAACCGAGATTTTGCAGCGGCCTGTTTTTGTTGAAAACCGGGTGCAGGCATAGACGGAGGAATGGTCTATACAACTTTTCAGGGCGGAACAACAGGAGAGAAGTTCCTGGCCTACCTGAAA
>CAZYAX010000037.1:0-9426 GCA_964646195.1 uncultured Faecalibacterium sp.
TCTGGCATTCGCCAGCCCGGCAACCGGCTTTTGATGCGCAATTATACCATTTCGCTGCGCGTCATGGTATTGCCAGCGCGATATTATACGCTCATTCCATGGCGTCCGCATGAAATTTGTTTTTTCCCGCCGTGCGGGTCATGCTGCGTTTTATCGCTCCCCCTGTTATACTTTGCTTCAGGAGGCACTGTCATGTTTTTTGGTTTTTCCCTGTACGATCTGGCCGCGTATTTCCTGATCTACTCCTGTCTCGGCTGGTGCGTGGAGGTCGTGTTCCACGCCGTCACCTGCGGCAAGCTGATCAACCGCGGCTTTCTCAACGGCCCGGTCTGCCCCATCTACGGCTTTGGGATGCTGGCCGTGCTGCTCTTGCTCACCCATTTGCAGGATAACCTGCTACTGCTCTATTTGGGCGGCACGCTGCTGCCCAGCTCCATTGAGCTGCTGGGCGGCTGGGTCCTATTCCGATTATATCACACCCGCTGGTGGGATTACAGTGACCGGCCCTTCAATTTAGGCGGTTATATCTGCCTGGAGTTCTCTTTGCTGTGGGGCATCGGCACGGTGCTCATCCTCCGGGTGATCCATCCGTCCATCGCAGCGCTGATCCATCTGGTGCCCCACACGGCCGGGCTCCTCCTCATGGCGCTGCTTTATCTTGTGTATGCGGCGGACCTGGTGGTCACCGCGATCACGGCCGCCGGCCTGGCCCACGACCTGGACGCCCTGGAGGAGATCGCCGACGGCATCCATGCGGTGAGCGACGCCATGACTCAGGTGATCGGCGGCACGGCGCTGGCGTCCGACCAGCGGCTGGACGAAGGCCGGCTCCAGCTCAAGCTGGCTGCCGCCGAAATGCGGAATGCCGCCGAGAACCTCTCCCCGCGGGACGCCGCCGCCAAGGCCCATGCACTGGCCCAGGCCGCAGTGCAGTCCGCGCAGCAAGCCAGCGAGAACGCCCGGCTGAGCGCCACAGAGGCTGCCAACGCCGCACGGCTGGCGGCCATCGGCACTGCCGAGCGCACCAAGGATTCCATTGCCCAGCAGCTTGACCTGGAGGCCATGCGCGCCGAGCTGGTGGCCTACGCCGAGGCTATGCAGGCCCGGCTGATCAAGAGCAGTTCCCTGTTTGGCGCCAGGCGCCTGCTGCGCGCCTTCCCGCAGATGCGGCACGGCAAGCAAAGCCTCTCGCTGGACACCCTGCGCGAAAAGCTGGGCGGCAAACACGGGGAGTGACGCGGTACGGCAAATGGGCTGCCCATATGCTGCCGTTGCAAAACGGCGGGCGTTTGCCTGCCGTGTGCGCTGTGCATAAAAGCATTTTTAAACGTATCAAGGAACCGGCGCCTTTTAAGCGCAATGCCGCGCCAAGGCGCCGGTTTTCTGCGTTTTTCTGCACGTCTGCGGAAAATGCGCTCTCTCCTCTTGACAAACCCTTCTCTTTTGCGTATCGTATAGCATAGAAAGTTAGCAAGCCTTAACTTTTTTGCGAGAGGACGGAACGTAACATGACGTTAAAAGATTTACCGCTGGGTTCCACGGCGGTCATCACGGCGGTGGGCGGCGAAGGCGCGCTGCGCCAGCATTTTCTGGATATGGGCGTGATCCCGGGTGCGGCGGTCACGCTGATGCAGTATGCGCCCATGGGCGACCCCATGGAGCTGCGGCTGCACGGCTATGAGCTGACGCTGCGCCTGGCGGACGCCGAAAAGATCGAGATCGACCCCAGCGCTCCGCTGCCCCAGAGCACGGCGGCGCCGGATGCCGGCGCCGCGCATCGCCCCCACCCGGGCCTGGGCGAGGGCGGCAAGTACCACGACAAGGCCAGCGAAAACCCGCTGCCTGCGGACGCCCGGCTCACCTTTGCGCTGGCGGGCAACCAGAACTGCGGCAAGACCACACTGTTCAACCAGCTCACCGGCTCCAACCAGCATGTGGGCAACTTCCCCGGCGTGACAGTGGAACAAAAGAGCGGCGCGATCCGAGGCCACGCCAATTCGCTGGTCACCGACCTGCCCGGTATCTACTCGCTCTCGCCCTACAGCAGTGAGGAAATCGTATCCCGGCAGTTTATCTTGAACGAAAAGCCCACCGGCATCATCAACATCGTGGACGCAACCAACATCGAGCGCAACCTGTACTTAACGATGCAGCTCATCGAGCTGGATATCCCCATGGTGCTGGCCCTCAACATGATGGACGAGGTGCGCGGCAACGGCGGCTCCATCCGCATCAACGAGATGGAAGAGCTGCTGGGCATCCCGGTGGTGCCCATCTCCGCGGCCCGCAACGAGGGCGTGGACGAGCTGGTGCGCCATGCCGTACATGTGGCCCATTACCAGGAAAAGCCCCTGCGCAACGATTTTTGCGGCAAGGACGACCACGGCGGCGCGGTCCACCGCTGCCTGCACGGCATCATGCACCTCATCGAGGATCACGCCGCAGCAGCAGGTATCCCGGTGCGGTTTGCCGCCAGCAAGCTGGTGGAGGGCGACGAGCGGGTGCTGGCCGCGCTGCACCTGAGCCAAAACGAGCAGGAGATGCTGGAGCACATCATCTGCCAGATGGAGGCCGAGCGCGGGCTGGACCGCGCCGCCGCCATCGCGGACATGCGCTTCACCTTTATCCAGCGGTTGTGCGCCCAGGCCGTGGTAAAGCCCCGGGAGAGCAAAGAGCACGAGCGCAGCCGCAAGCTGGATCGCATCCTCACAGGCAAATACACCGCCATCCCCTCTTTTGTGGGCATCATGGCGCTGGTGTTCTGGCTCACCTTCAACGTCATCGGCGCGTGGCTACAGGGCCTTCTGGAAAGCGGCATCGACGCGCTCACCGCCCTGGCGGACACAGCGCTCACCTCCCTGGGCGTGAACGCCGCGCTGCATTCCCTCATCATCGACGGCATCTTCAGCGGCGTGGGCAGCGTGGTGAGCTTCGTGCCCATCATCGTGACGCTGTTCTTTTTCCTCTCGCTTCTGGAGGACAGCGGGTACATGGCGCGCGTGGCCTTCGTGATGGATAAGCTGCTGCGCCGCATCGGCCTTTCGGGCCGCAGCATCGTGCCCATGCTCATCGGCTTTGGCTGCACGGTGCCCGCCGTCATGGCCAGCCGCACCCTGCCCTCCGAGCGCGACCGCCGCATGACCATCCTGCTCACGCCCTTTATGAGCTGCACGGCCAAGCTGCCCATCTTCGGCTTCTTTACGGCAGCGTTCTTCCCCGGCCGGGGCGCGGCCATTATGATCGCGCTGTACTTTTTGGGCATCGTGATGGGCGTGCTGTTCGCCCTCATCTCCAAAAACACGCTGTTCAAGGGCGAGGCAGTGCCCTTTGTGATGGAGCTGCCCAACTACCGCCTGCCCGGCGCCAAAAACGTGGTGCATCTTTTGTGGGACAAAGCCAAGGACTTTTTGCAGCGCGCCTTTACGGTGATCTTCCTCGCTACCATCGTGGTGTGGTTCTTGCAGACCTTCGATTTCCGCCTCGACCTCGTGGCGGACAGCTCCCAGAGCATCCTGGCTGTCATCGCGGGCGTGCTGGCCCCGCTGTTTGCGCCGCTGGGCTTTGGCGACTGGCGCATCGTCACCGCGCTGATCGCCGGCTTTATGGCCAAGGAAAGCGTCGTCTCCACCCTGTCGGTGCTGTTTGGCAGCACGGCCAGCCTGCTGGCCGCAGTCTCGCTGCCGGGCGCAGCAGCGCTGCTGGTATTCTGCCTGCTGTACACCCCTTGCGTGGCGGCCATCGCAGCCATCAAGCAGGAGCTGGGCGGCCGGTGGGCGGCCGGCGTAGCGCTGGGCCAATGCGCCATCGCGTGGGTGTGCGCACTGGCGGCCTATCTTGTGTGCGGGCTGGTGATGTGAGATGAACACGGCAAGCTGGATCATTTTGCTCATCCTCGCGGCCGCCATCCCGGCCGCGCTGGCCGGCGCGAAAAGGACCGGCGGCTGTGGGGGCTGCGGCGGGCGGGGCAATTGCCCCGGATGCCGCCACCGCAAGCCGCCGGAAGGCAACAGGTAGCCCCTGTGTGCTGCCGCGTCAGGATCAGGTGCAGCAAATTTTGTATACACCCCCTATATGTGCCCGTACAGGGCAGCTTGTATTTTGCTTTTTTGCCTAAAGGGCCCGCAATCGGCCCACAATAAAGCCGCCGCCCGGGTGCAGCAATGCACCGGGCGGCGGCCTCTTTTTACCCTCCTGCCTGCAAAAAAAGGAACCCCTTCGCCATGATCTGCTCCGCCGCTCCGGCCAGACGTTCCGGGCTATCCTCCATGCCCTGTTCTGTCCATGCCTCCAGCAGCCCGCTTTACACCGCCTGCTCTCTGTACACGCTGCAAAGCAACAGCCGCTTTTCTCACAACAAGGCCACGCGGGAGCCGGGATACGCCCCGCGCGATTTGATTGAGACCATCCGGGACACGGTGCGATGGCGGAAGAGAGAGGACGTGGAGGCGATTCCGCTGTAACCTTGCTCCAAGCGGAGTTCCAGCGCGTCGGCGCAGCATACGGGCCGCCGTCACAGATGTCCAGCGTGATCATAATTTTCTGTCTTTTTTGCGTCACTTCACGATCTTTTTCGCAGGTAGCTTAGCCGTGGCCGCGCTGTCCAGCCCGAGCTCCAGCGTTTCGCCGCAGGCGGTGAGCGCATCGGTCAGCTCCTGGCTCTTCAGGTCACTGAGGACCGCCTCGCGCACCGCGTCCAGGCCTGCCTGCTCCACCGGATCTTCCCGCAGGAAGATGAGCAGCGCATACTCGCTGTACTGCACGGCGGCAGCCTCCTCGAAGCGCAGGCCCTTCAGGGCCGCGGCGGCCTCCTCGGTGAAGTAGCCGTCAAAGTCGCTCTGGGTAAACAGGTCGCTTTGCAGGTCGGAGGCAAGGCTGCTCTCGCTGTATTCTGCATCCAGTATACCGTACACATCCGGCAGATACGCGCCCAGCGCGGTGCGGAAGCTGGTGTAGGCATCGGAGGTGCCGGCGGCCATGCGCTCGTTATAGGCGTCCACGACCTTGGCAGCCTGTTCGAGCATTTCGGCCTTCTGATCCTCGTCGGCAAAGGCAAAGGTGGAGGTGTTGTACAGCGGCACCGTGACGTAGTAGCCGTAGACCATGGCGTCATTGAGGTGCGCGATGAGCTCTGCATCGGAAACAGGGGTCTCCCCGTCCGGCCCATACACGAGATCCAGCAAAGCGGCGCTCTTGGCCAGATTGCGCTCATAGAGCTTGAGGGTTTCCAGCCCGATACCGTTGGCGGTGTAGGTGTCGCCGTACTGATCCATGAGCTGCTGGGCGTAGCTGTCTGCCTGAGCAGCCAGCTCGCCGGTCAGCTCGCCGCCCAGCTCCGCAAATCGAGTCTCCACTGCGGCAAACGTGCGCAGGGACTCCTCCGTCTTTTGAGCTACATAATCGCTCACCGTCTGAGCAGCGGCGTCCTCACCGGGGGTAATGGTCTGCTTGAGGAAGCTGGACGGCTTGGAAGCGTCCTGCCCTTCGGCCGCGTAGCCGGCGGCCTCCTGATAGGCGTTGTACTGGGCCAGCAGATACAGGCCGGAGGAGATCTCGACCTCTCCGACCGTACCTACGGTGTCCGGTGTGGAAAGGGTACAGCCTGCCAGCGCAAGGCACAAAGCCAGCGCGGCGGCCAATGCAAAGATCTTTTGTTTCATAAAAGGCTTCTCCTTCCAATTTGTGAATAGGAAAATATACCGGCAGACCGGTCACTTGGTTCAAATATGCCGTCCTGAACAGGACAAAGTACATAAAGTATACACCTTTTATTTGCCAAAACCAATAGTTTTTCAAAAATGGCAAATAGAGATCCGGCGAATGAAAGAACCGCCCGCCGGATTTTTGCAGCTTCTCCGCTTTTTCCGGATCTCAAAGGCCCGCCGGCGTCAGCTCTCCGCAAGGATCTGCCGCATCTGCTGCAAAACAGAGCCCAGCAGATCCAGAGGCTTTTCGTCGGGGCGCAAGGTCACCGAGAGGTAGGGCTTTGCGCCCGCACCCGCCGTCACGCGGCCGTCAAAGGCCACCAGCAGGCCGCGGATCATGGCCACGTCCAGCGTTTCCAGCGAGAGGGTGAGCAAGTCCTTCTTCTGCGTTACCTCGTAGACGCCCACCTCGGCGGCCAGCACGCGCGCCAGCGATACGTTCACCAGGTCGCTCACCGAAGGCGGCAGGTCGCCGTAGCGGTCGATCAGCTCGTCCAGCACGTCTGCGGCGTCCTCCGGGGTCTGGATGGCGGCGATGCGTTTGTACGCCTCAATGCGGCCTGCGCTGTCCGCGACGTAGGACTCGGGGATATAGGCATCCACCCGCAGGTCGATGAGGCAGTCGCTCTTGTCCCGTTGCAGCGGCTCGCCCTTGGCGCGCGCGATGGCCTGCCCCAGCATTTTGACGTAGAGATCGTAGCCCACGGCCTCCATGTGGCCGTGCTGGCTGTGGCCCAGCAGGCTGCCCGCGCCGCGGATCTGCAAGTCCCGCATGGCGATACGGAAGCCGGAGCCGAAGGCCGTGAACTCCCGAATGGCCGAGAGGCGCTTGCCGGCGATGTCCGAGAGGGTCTTGTCCCGGCGGAAGGTAAAGTAGGCGTAGGCCTTGCGTCCGCTGCGGCCCACCCGGCCCCGGATCTGGTACAGCTGGGCCAGGCCCATGCGGTCGGCGTCCTCGATGATGAGGGTATTGCAGTTGCGCACATCGATGCCGGTTTCGATCAGGGTGGTGCACACCAAAATGTCGATCTCGCCGCCCAGCAGCTTTTGCCACACCGGGTTCAGCTCGTTCTCGGTCATTTTGCCGTGGGCGATGCCAATGCGCGCGCCGGGCACCAACTGCCCTACCCGCGCAGCGGCGGACTCGATGTTGTCCACCCGGTTGTGCAGGTAGTATACCTGCCCGCCGCGGGCCAGCTCCTTTTTCATGGCCTCGGCGAGGATCACGTCGTTGTATTCCAGCACATAGGTCTCCACAGGCTGGCGCTCAATGGGCGGCTCCTCGATGATGGACATATCCCGGATGCCGCTCATCGCCATGTTCAGCGTGCGCGGGATGGGCGTGGCCGATAGGGTGAGCATATCCACTCCAATAAAGCTCTCTTTGAGCTTTTCCTTGTGGCGCACGCCGAAGCGCTGCTCTTCGTCCACGATCACGAGACCCAGGTCGTGGAAGCGCACATCTTTGGAGAGCAGGCGGTGGGTGCCCACCACGATGTCCACGCTGCCGGATTGCAGTCCGCGCAGCGTCTCCTTTTGCTGCTTGGGACTGCGGAAGCGGGACAATAGCCCGACCTGAACCGGGAACGCCTCCATGCGGGACAAAATGGTATTGTAGTGCTGCCAGGCCAGCAGGGTGGTGGGAGCCAGCATAGCCACCTGCTTGCCGCCCATGATGCATTTAAACGCGGCGCGCAGGGCCACCTCGGTCTTGCCCACGCCCACGTCGCCGCACAGCAGCCGGTCCATGGGCCAGGCGCGCTCCATGTCCCGCTTAATCTCCGCAGTGGCCGAGAGCTGGTCGTCCGTCTCGTCGTACTCAAAGCGGCTCTCAAAATCGCGCTGCCAGTCGCCGTCGGGCGGGAAGGCGTAGCCCTGCGCCTGCCGCCGCCGCGCGTACAGCTCGATGAGTTCCTGCGCCATGTCTTCTGTGGCCTTTTTGACGCGCGCGCGAGTGCGCTGCCACTCCGCACCGCCCAGCTTAGCCAGCTTGACGGTGTCCTCGCCGCCGGGGGCGGTGTAGCGGCTGAGCAGGTCCAGCTGGGTAACCGGCACATACAGCACATCCGCGCCGGAATACTGGATCTTTAAGTAATCCTTGGTCGCGCCCTGTACCTCCAGGCGCTGGATGCCCTCATATATGCCGATGCCGTGGCTCTGGTGTACCACATAGTCGCCGGGCTTGACGTCGGACAGGCTGGACAGCGCGTCCTTGCTCTTTTTGCGCTTTTTCTTTTCGGCGGCCTGCTCGTCCAGCCCGTGCCGCCGGGAGGACAGCACCGCGCACCGGGCAAACGGAAAATTGCACCCGGCGGTGAGGTGGCCGGGCAGCACCTGCACCAGCCCCTTGGCGGGGCGCACATCCCGGCTCATGCTCACGGCCAGGCCCTTTTCGGTGAGGTCGCGGGTGAGGGCGGCGGCCCCCTTGGGTGTGCCGGCGAACAGCGCCACGGCATAGCCCTGCCGCACCAGGGGCTCCAGGTCCTCCAGCAGGCTGTGCAGGTCGCCGTTCCAGTTGGGCACCACATGAGCCTCGGCGTTGATCAGATCCTTGAGGCGGAACTCATTCATGCCGCGCAAAAAGTTCTCGCACAGGAGGGTGGGCAGCTTCTGCGCGGCCTGCACCAGGTCGTCCATGGTCTGGTACAGCACGTCCAGGCCCGGGCAGACCACGCCCTCCTCCAACAGACCGGACAGCTCCTCGCCGCGACGGTACTCGGTGGCCTTTTGTGCGTCCCGGATCGCGCCCAGCTCGTCCAAAATCAGCACCGGATCGGTGAGGTAGTCCAGCAGCGTGGCGGGCGCGGCATAGCGCAGACCGTAGTATTTGTCCATGGCCTCGGGCATAACACCGGCGTCCAGCTGGACCAGATCGGCGGCCATGGCGGCCTCCAGCGCGGCGCGGCGCTTGCCGCGGGCCTTTTTCTGGGCGGCGCGCAAAGCTTCGGCCGTCTCGGCCGTATCCCCGAACAGCACCTCACGGGCGGGGGAAAGGTAGATCTTTTCCAGCGCGGCATCCCGGCGCTGGGTAAGCAGATCGAACGAGGAGATGGAGTCGATCTCGTCGTCCCAGTATTCTACGCGGGCGGGTTGGCCCATATCGGGGGCGTAAATATCCACGATGTCGCCGCGCACGCTAAACTGGCCGGGGCCTTCCACCTGCGAGCGGCGCACATATCCGGCGGCAAACAGGTGCCGGATGAGCGCCTCGCGGTTGTAGGCCATGCCGGGCTTGAGGGTAAGTGTGTTGGCGCAAAACTCCGCCTTGGGCACGGTGTATTGCAGCAGTGCCTCTGCGGGGACGCAGACAGCGCGCAGCCGCCCGCCGGCCAGCGCGCCCAGCACCGAGAGGCGGCGGTATTCGTATTCGCGCCCCGCGCCCTCCACAGGGCGCAGCATCAGGTCCCGCGGGGGGAACACTGCGGCGGCAATGCCCAGCGTTTTGAGGTCATCGGCAAAGTGGGTAGCCTCGGCCTCGCCGGGCGTGACGATGCAAAGGGTGCGGCCGGTGTCCTTTTGCAGTGCGGCGTAGAGCAGAACGCGGCCGGCCGGCGGCAGGCCGAACAGAGCTGCCGGGCCGGGGATAGATAGGGTCGCTGCGATCTTCTGGTATTCGGTTGTGGTTTTGAGCAGCGCTTCGTACATGATGGGCTCCTTTTTCCGGCCTTTTTGAAAAAAGGCCTCGGCGAAAAACTTTTTATGCTTATCGGGATAAAACAGCAAA
>CAZYAX010000038.1:0-8954 GCA_964646195.1 uncultured Faecalibacterium sp.
GCCAAGCCCGAAGGGCGTGATTTGTTCAGAGGTTCCCTAAACCAAAAAATATCCTGCCATCCTCAACGGCTTCTATAACCCGGAGATGTGGCAGTACTTCCAGCTCCTGATGGGCGGTACGCCCGCCCTTGGCCGGATCTGCAATGTCATCGCCATGAAGTTCTATCCGCCCGGCACAGGCCCCCGCAGGGGACGCCCTGCCGCGGTTTGACCGTAGACCATCCATTCACGAAAGGAGTTTTTCCTATGAGAACCACCACCCTTCTCACCAGCGCCCTGTTTGCCAAGAGCGGCGCGACCTTTGAAAAGGTCGCCCTGCCCCACACCTGGAACAACCTCGACGGCCAGGACGGCGGCAACGACTACTGGCGGGGCATCGGCACCTACCAGATCGACCTGCCCGCCCCCACCGCCGGCAAAAAGCAGTACATTGAGTTCCAGGGCGCGAACCATGTGGCCACCGTATACTGCAACGGCCGCGAGCTGGGCACCCACAAGGGCGGCTTTTCCACCTTCCGCTACGATCTCACCCCCGCCATGCAGCCCGAGGGCAACGTGCTCACGGTGACGGTCTCCAACGCAAAGAGCGACATCTACCCCCAGCAGGCGGACTTCACCTTCTACGGCGGCCTGTACCGCGCCGTAAACTTCATTGAGGCGGACGAAGCCCACTTTGACCTGCTCAAGGACGGCACCGGCGCCGTGTTCGTCACCGCGCGCGGCAACGGCAAGACCCGTGTGGATCTGTTCCCGGTGGGGGCCGAGGGCTGCACCGTGGTGGTCAGCCTGAAGGACGCCGGGGGCAATGTGGTGGCCACCGGCAAGGCCAAGGCCGAGCCGCAGACCACCATCAAGCTGGACGTCAAGGAGCCGCATCTGTGGAACGGCATGGCCGATCCCTATTGCTACACCTGCGAGGCCAGCCTGTATAACGGCATCGACCTGCTGAACGTGGCCCCCATCGACACCGTGACCGTGACCTATGGCTACCGCTCCTTCCATGTGGACCCCAACACCGGCTTCTGGCTCAACGGCAAGAATGTGCCGCTGCACGGCGTCTCCCGCCATCAGGACCGGCAGGATAAGGGCTGGGCCATCAGCCACGCCGACCACGATGAGGACCTGGCCCTCATCAAGGAGATCGGCGCCAATACCATCCGCCTGGCCCACTACCAGCACGACCAGTATTTCTACGACCGGTGCGACCACATCGGCTTTGCGCTGTGGGCCGAGATCCCCTTCATCAGCCAGTTTATCTCCAGCGAGGAGGCCTACGAGAACACCATCAGCCAGATGACCGAGTTGGTGGCCCAGAACTACAACCACCCCTCCATCTTCTTCTGGGGCATCTCCAACGAGATCACCATCGGCGGCGAGAACGAGGCGCTCTACCGCAACCTCACCGACCTGAACGCCTTGGTCAAGGAGCTGGATCCCAGCCGCCTGACCACGATGGCCGAGGTCTCCATGGTGCCGATGAACTCCGAGCATGTCTACATCACCGATATCCTCAGCTATAACCACTACTTCGGCTGGTATGTGGGCGACGTGGCGGACAACGGCCCCTGGCTTGACAAGTTCCATGCCACGAACCCGGACCGCTGCCTGGGCATCTCGGAGTACGGCGCGGAGAACATTCTCTCCTGGCACACCGCTTACCCCGACAACCACGACTACACCGAGGAGTATGCCAACCACTACCACCACGAGATGCTCAAGACCTTTGCCACACGGCCGTTCCTGTGGAGCACCTATGTGTGGAATATGTTCGACTTTGCCGCCGACGCCCGCAACGAGGGCGGCGTGCAGGGCCGCAACAACAAAGGGCTTGTGACCTACGACCGCAAGACCAAGAAGGATGCCTTCTACATCTACCAGGCCTACTGGACCAGCGAGCCCATGATCCATGTTGCGGGCGGCCGCTTTGTGGACCGCGCGCCGGACGAGCGCAGCATCACCGTGTATACCAACTGCGATGAGGTGACGCTGGTGGTCAATGGCATCGAGGCTGCCACCAAGCCCGTCGTGGATCACTGCGTCGTGTTTGAAAACGTGGCCCTGAACGACGGCGTGAACACCGTGACCGCCAAGAGCGGCAGTGTGGCTGCCAACACCATCACGCTCAACGGCGTGGCCGAGCACAACTACGCCTACGACCTGCCCGAGGGAAACGAGGGCGCTAACTGGTTCAACGACCCCGCCGCTGTGGCTGCGCGCAAGGCCAACGCGCTCAAGTTCCCCGAGGGCTACTACTCCATCAAGGACAAGGTGAGCACTTTGATGGCCAACAGCGAGACGGCCAAGATCGTGGGCGGCCTGCTGGGCCAGGGCAAGGGAGCCAGTACCGCCGGCTTTGACATCAAGGAGGGCAGCCCCATGCTGGACTTCATGCACAGTATGCGCCTGATCGATATGCTGAAAATGCAGGGCAAGACCCTCTCTGCCGAGGCCAAGCGCGCGCTGAACGAGCAGCTGACCAAGATCAAGAAGTAACGCCTGCCCTCTTTGCTTTCTTTTGCGGGTTCCTTTCATTTTATTGCTTCTGTTTGCGAGCCCTTTTTCATTTCTTTATTTCCGTTTGCGATTCCCTTCCATTTTTTCATTTCATTCCTTTCTTTTTCCCGGGGGGAGAGTCCCCCCAAAAGCCCGTGCCCCGGTTTTCACCTTCTTTCGGGGCGCGGGCCTTTTTTTGCGCATGACCAAAGCAGCCCCCAAAGCCTGCAAATGGGCTTTGGGGGCTGCCGGTTTATGCGTTTACAGGGTGGATTTAGAAGCTCAGGCCGAAGTTCAGCTCGTAGTAGTTGCCGGCCGCGTCGCGGTAGGCGTAAGCCTTGCCGTTTTCGTCCTTGAGAGAGGCGGGCATGTACTGGTCCTTATCGAAGCCGGGCACGTCGTTGGGGCTGATGCACACGCCGTTTTCATTCACAGCCAGCACCTCGTCGCCGCGGGGCAGCGTGATGGGCAGCTTGCCGGTGGGGGCGAAGCGGCCAAAAATCACGTCCAGCGTGGCGGAGGGGTAAGTGTCGAAGCCGGCGGTCAGCGCGTCGGCGCAGCGCTCCACGTTGCCCACCATCCAGGCCAGCGGGAAATTGATGTTGGCGATCACCTTGCCGCCGTTGGCATGCACGGCCGCCGCAATCTCCGGGATGCGGTTCGCGCCGGAGAGGGTGGTCTCGCTGTGGGTGGAGGCGATGGGGCGGCCCTCCTTGTCCACATCGTGGACGGTCTTGCCCTCGCAGATGTCCAGCTCCAGATAGCCGGGCGTGGCGTTGAAGTACGCGCCGGAGGACGGGCTGACCATCAGGATAGCGTAATCCGCCTGGGCGGGGTCCCCAGTGAGGGTGCAATTGCCCAGCATCTCGCGCAGCGCCTTGGTGGAGGCCGCTGCGGCCTCGGGGTTCTTGGCAAAGGCCTCGGCGTATAGCTTTTTGCCGGCCAGCTTTTCGGCCGTGAGGGGCAGCACGCCCTGGTTCTTGAGCAGCACCACGCTCTTGCGGTGTACCAGAGCGGCCTCGTCCCAGTCGGCCTGGGTGGCCACGGCCTGCTCGGCCTTTGCGGGGTCGGCGTAGGGGTTCTCGAACATCCCCTGCTGGAACAGCTCGGTCAGCGTGCGGGTCACGGCGCGGTCGAGGCTGGCGTCGGTGAGCACCAGATCCTCTTTCTTAAAGCCGGCGGGCACGGGGTGCTCGTCGTAGTAGCCGTTGGTGGCGCGGTCGTAGGCCTCGCGGCCCTCGGCGTTGTCGAACAGGCCGCTGATCACGTCCACGCCGGACTGGGTGACCGCAAAGCCGATGCGCTCGGGCACATCCAGCATATCCACGCCCCAGCACATATTGTGGGTGATGCCGGTGTCGGAGTTGATATAGCCCTTAAAACCCATTTGGCCGCGCAGCACCTCGTCGATGAGCACCTTGTTGTACGCAAAGCCGTAGGGGTCGAGGCGCAGCGGCGCGCCGTTGCAGTCGGTCTGGGGCGCGCTCTTTTCGGCGGAGGGCTTGGAGTAGTAGGGCATGATGGACGCGGCGTTGTACTGAACCGCCGGGCGGAAGCCGGGGATGTGGTACTTTTGCAGCGAGCCCTCGGTGGCGTAGATATTCCACTGGCCGGCGGCGTAGTGGGGGTCGAAGCCGTTTTCGCGCGCGCCGCCGCCGGGGAAGTGCTTGACCGTGACCGACACGCCCTCGGGCGTGACGCCCTGCTCGCTGCCCTGGATGCCCGGGATCAGCCGCTCGAAGATGGCGGCGATGAGCGCCGGATCCTCGCCAAAGGTGCCAAAGGTGCGCTGCCAGCGGGGGTCGGTCATGCAGTCGGCCATGTACATATAGCCCTTTTTCAGGCCGCAGGCATTCCACTCGCGGCGGATGCAGTCCGCAAATTTATCGATTAGATCGAGGCTGTCGCCTTTAACAGCCGCGGCGATGCCAAGCGTGCCGGGCCAGGTGGCAAACACGCCGGTGGCGTCGTTCATGCCGAACACCACCTCGCCGTTCTCGTTGCGGGAGTTGGACGCCACCTGCACGGGCACAAAGTGCGCGCACTCCTCGGCCACAGCCTGCAGCTGGTTGAGCCAGTCGGCCATATCGCCGGGGGTGGGGTTCTCGCGCAGGATCAGGTGGCGGGCAAACCAGTCCTTGAGCAGGGTGGTGGTGCCGGGCAGATGCTGCTCGCCGAAGATGGTCTTGCCGTTCACCTCGGCGTCGTCCAGCAGGCCGGACTCGTCCGGCTGGACTACATGGCCGGGCAGGCGGGCGGAGGGGTACTTTTGGCCCATGCGCCAGTCCGAGATGAACAGCTGGGCGATCTTCTCGTCCACGGTCAGGGTCCTGACGTAGGCGGCGGCGCGCTCGGCGGCAGGCAGCCGCCAGTCGTTGACGGGGGTCACTTCGCCGGTGCCGTCGATATCCTTAAAGGTGAGGCCGTCCTGCTCGATGACCCGGCGGGACACGGCGGCGATAGTGGGGCCGCCCTGGTTTTTGTAAATATGCAGGTTGTCAGAGGCTTTTTTCGCCATGGGGCATTTCTCCTTTCCGTCCGTTTATTCGTTGCCCTTGTAGTCCAGCGGCAGGCTCTCCCAGCGGGCCTTGAAGTGGAAGGCCGCGTCCTTGGGCTGGCGCTGGCGGGTGAACACGCCCTTCTTGTTGCCGTTCACGCGCATGATGCCCTCGGTGGTCTGGAAATCGGCGAAGTTCCACACCAGCTCGCCCTGCACCCAGGGGTAGCTGTCGAACACCGCGTGGTTCATATCCAGATACTCGTTCTGGTACTCCTGGCTCCACATCACGCTGGGCAGCTTGTGCTCGCTGAAATAGGTGTCGGCGCCGTACTCGGTAAAGATGAAGGGGCGGTCGCCGCGGATGGCGGCCCAGCCGTCCATCTCCTTGCGGAAGGCCTCCTCAGCGTTGCACAGCTGGTTGCCGCCCATCACATACCAGCCATAGTAGCGGTTGAGGGAGACAAAGTCGCTCACCTGCCAGCACTTGCAGGTCTCAGGGCGGCTGTTCATCACCACGGCAAAGGTGCGGGGGCGCTTTTGCACATCCAGCTTATGCGCCCAGGCGAACACCTCCTCAAAGTAGGGGGTCGCCGTCTCGTGCAGGGTCTCGGGCTCGTTGAGCAGGCTCCAGGCCACGACGCTGGCGTGGTTCTTATCACGGGTGATCATCTCGCGGATGCACTCCTTGTGATGGGCCAGCAGCTCGGGCGTGGTGGGTTTTTCAAACCAGGTCACCTTGAGGCCGGTGCCCTGGTTGGCCGCCGTAAAGTTCGTCAGGCTCTCCATCATGCCCACGGCGGGCACCTCGTCGATGATGAGGAAGCCCTCCTCATCGGCCATGTAGTACACCTCTTCGGCGTAGGGGTAATGGCTGGTGCGGAAGCAATTGGCTCCGATCCACTTCATGCACTCAAAGTCCCGCTTGAGGGTGGGCAGATCCAGCCCGCGGCCGCGGATGTCGGAATCCTCGTGCTTGCCGAAGCCGCGCAGGTACACGGGCTTGCCGTTGAGCAGGAAGTGGCCGCCCTTGACCTCAAAGGTGCGGATGCCGATCTTGTCGAAATATTCATCCAGCACATGGCTGCCATCCACGATGCGCACGGTAAAGGTGTAGAGATAGGCGGCGTGGACGTTCCACAGATGGGCATGGGGGATGGTGAGGGTGCCCTGCTTGCCGGCGGCCTCGGCCACCACGCTGCCCGCAGCGTCCCGCACCTCCACGGTGACGTTGTGCTCGCCGTTCGTCGTGGCGGTATAGTCCACATAGGCCGTGCCGTCCTCGCCGAGGCGGTGGTTCACGGTAAAGTCGGTGATGCTCTCTTTGGGCAGCATCAGCAGCTTGACCGGGCGGTGGATGCCCGCATAGTTATAGAAGTCGAAGTAGGGGAGGCTGATCTTTTTGCCGTCCGCCCGGATCATGGTGCGGCCGCAGGGGATCATGGTCTCGCTCAGCTCGTTGTTTACCAGTACCGTGAGCTTGTTGTACTGGTTGTAGCGCACGATCTCGGTGGCCTTGGCGTTAAAGGGCAGAAAGCCGCCCACATGCTGCGCCACCTCGACGCCGTTGACAAACACCCGCGCACGGTGGGTGGCGGAGCCGAACCGGATGAGCACTTCGCAGCCGGCCCACTCGCCCGGCACAAAGAAATCGGTCTCGTACCAGAAGTCGCCCGTATACTCGCGGCTGTCCTTATCCGTAAACAGGTCGCAGAAGCTGGAGGGGACGGGCATGCTCACCGGAGCCGGCAGCCCGCCGGCCCAGCCGCCGGCAATGCCCTCGCTGTTTGGGTCAAACTGAAATTTCCACATGCCGTCCAGCGGCACCGCACGGCGGGTCGCCGTGGCGCGGGGATAAAGCAGAGACTGTTCCATAAAGCATTCTCCTTTATAATGTAAGAGTTTTAAAAAAATCTTGCGCGGCTGCTGGCGGCAGCCCGCGGGCCCCATAGCTTAATTATGGCATACCGGCCCGGAAAAGGCTAGAAATATTTTTGGGGAAAGCCGTAAAATCTTCGCAAAACTTGGATACAACCACAAAAATCTTTTTACGGTTTTCCAGACTTTATGCACATTTTACATAACGAATCCAAAAATCGTCTGGATTCACTCAAAAATTTTACTAACAGGTTTTGCTATAATTTCTTCATAATAAATACATGATTTCGGCGCGTCCTTAGCGCGCCGTTTTTGGGCCCCTTATTTTTGCCGGGTACGGCTTGCCCGGTTCACCCTCGGCCTCACGCGGCTCCGGCAAGGCCGCGCGGGGAACAGTTTGAAAGGAGGACATGCTTTATGTCCAAAAAACCCCTGGAAGAAAACGGCATCCATCGCGCCAAACTGTGGGAGATCGCGCTGTTCACCCTGAACAACACCTCCACCAACACCTACATGATGCTGGTCGGCTCCATCTCCTACTTCCTGGTCGGTATCGTCGGCATCGGCGCGGTTCTGGCCGGCTCCATCGTCACCATCATGCGCATTTGGGACGGCGTCACCGACCCGTTTGTGGGTATGCTGGTGGACAACACCAACACTAAATTCGGCAAAAACCGCCCGTTCATGGTCGCCGGCAACCTGATCCTGTTTGCAATGACCTTTATCATGTTCCGCTTTATCCCCACCATGGGGCAGAGCAGCCGGTTTGTCGCGTTCATCCTCATTTATATGGTCTACATCATCGGCTACACCTGCCAGTGCGTCGTGACCAAGTCGGCCCAGACCTGCCTCACCAACGACCCCGAGCAGCGCCCGCTGTTCGCCTCGTTTGACGGCGTGTACAACATCCTGCTGATGAGTGTGTTCTGGCCTGTGTACCTGTCCAGCACGATGGTGCCCAAGTACACTCTGACCAGCACCGCCAACGCCGCCGAGCTCGAGGCCCTGGTCGCCCAGAGCCCCAGCCTGGCCAACGTGCTCACCGTGAAGGACGGCGTGCAGACCCTTTCCGGCTTCTACAACCCCACCATGTGGCAGAGCCTCCAGCTGACCTGCGGCCTCATCGCCCTTGTGTTCATGATCCTGGCTGTGATCGCCATCTCCCGCAAGGATAACTCCAAGTACTTTGGCCTGGGCAAAGCCGAGCGCATCACCTTTAAGGACTACGCTGACGTTCTGGCCCACAACCGCGGCATCCAGATGCTGGTGGTGGCTGCCTCCTCCGATAAGCTCGCCATGTCCATGACCAGCGCCGCCGCCGTTACTACGGCTCTGTACGGCATTATCTTCGGCAATTACGCCCTGTATGGATCGGTTTCCGCCATCACCGGCGTGCCCATCGCCCTGATCAGCGCCTTTGCGCTGGCTGCCATCGCCCGCCAGATGGGCCAGAAGCGCTGCCTGCAGATCGGCACCTATGGCGCACTGGCTTCCGCCGGTGTACTGGCCCTGCTCATCATCTTTGGCCGCACCGGTATGTCCATGCCCACCTTTGCCCTGCTCCAGCCCGCCACCTACGTCAACCTGGTCACCCCTTCCAGCTGGAGCATCTTGGGCCTGCTGTTCATTCTGGCCTACATTGCCATGAAGACCTTCTCCAACCTGTCCGGCAACATCGTTATCCCGATGACCGCCGACTGCGCGGACTACGAGGTCTACCGCTCCAAGCGCTACGTTCCCGGCCTGATGGGCACCCTGTTCAGCTTTGTGGATAAGCTGATCTCCTCGCTGGCCTCCACGATCGTGGCCATGGTCTTTGCCTTGATCGGCTACACCAGCACCCTGCCCACCGCAGAGGATCCGTTCACCGCTGGCATTCTGGTCTGCACGTTGGTGTGCTTCCTGGGCGCGCCTGCCATCGGCTGGATCCTGAACGTTGTCGCCATGAAGTTCTACCCGCTGAGTAAGGAGTACATGGCCCAGATCCAGGATGAGATCGCCAGGATCAAGGCCGAGGCTGCCAACAGCTAAGGAACCTCTGAACAAATCACGCCCTTCGGGCTTGGCACACATCTTGCCGGCTGCG
>CAZYAX010000039.1:0-8931 GCA_964646195.1 uncultured Faecalibacterium sp.
CAGCCGGCGTCCTGCCAGATGCCGGAGGCGATGTAAATGGTGCGGAAGGCCGAGGATTCGGTCAAAAAGTCGATGCTCGTGCCGAGGATCAGGTTGATCAGGCCGCCGGACGGGCTGAGGAAGATGCGGATCATACCGCAGATAACCATCGTGGAGATGAAGTGCGGCGCGTACAGCACCGTTTGCACCACCCGCTTATACCGCTGGAACCGCAGCTGGTTGATGCACAGCGACAGGACGATGGGGATTGGGAAGCTCCACAGCAGGCTGTACAGAGCCAGCAGGAAGGTGTTCTTGATCATGCGGGCGCAGGTAGGCGCGGTGAAGAACCGCTCGAACCACTCAAAGCCCACCCATTCGCTGCCCCAGATGCCGCGCGAGGCCTTAAAGTCCCGGAAGGCGATCTGGATGCCGTACATCGGGATGTACTTATACACAAAGGTCAACAACACGGGGATCAGCAGCAGTGCGTACAGCTGCCAGTTTTCTGCAACCCTCTGCCCCAGGGTCTTGCCACGGCGCTTGACGGCCGGAGCGGTTGCTTGAGCGTTAATACTCATGTGTTTCATCACTTCCTAAATTCAGATTACAGGGAGAAATCTTGCGTACAGTTCCTGCTTTTCCCTCCTTCCCAAAAGCGCACCAACATGGGGGATCGGCCCTTCCGTGCCCCGCAGCCGTGCGCGGCGCAGTGGAAGCGGCTTTTGTGTAACGTTTCATATTGTCTGTCAAAAAACCGCCCCACGTTCGGGCAGGGCGTCCTTTTGTGAAACGTTACATCCTTTCAGCAACTTTATCATATCCCAAAACATTTGCCTTGTCAACCAGTTTTTTGTGGACTTTATGCTTTTTTACACTTTGCACAAAGTTTGCGTCCACAATATGTAACGTTTCACGAATCTGATTTTTTCATGAAATTCATATTTACAAATGCGGCAGCGCCGGTTATAATGAATGGGAAGAAAAGAACGGATCCTTCCAGAGTCTGAAGCGGCTCTTTTTCTATCCCTCTTATATGAAACGTTCCACAGAAACCGGACAAGGAAGATACTATGATGAAAAAAAGCAATGCACCTACCATGAAGGACGTAGCGGCGGAAGCCGGCGTTGCGCTGGGCACCGTCTCCAAGGTATTCAACCACATCCCCGTGGGGGAGGAATACCGCCTCAAGGTGGAGCAGGCCGCGCAAAAGCTCGGCTACCAGGTCAACAACTATGCGCGCGGCCTGAAGACCAACAAGACCCACACGGTGGCCCTGATCTGGCCCACCATCCGCCACCCCTTTTTCGCCTCGCTGGGGGATGCGCTCATCGGCGAGCTGATGAAGCGCAGCTACCACACGATCGTTGCCATCACCAATTATGACAGCCGGGCCGAGCAGCTGTGCCTCGACATGGTGCGCCAGAACAAGGTGGACGGCATCATCGCGCTGACCTATAACCCCACGCTTGTGATCGACGAGCAGCTGCCCTTTGTGAGCATCGACCGCCATTTCAGCCCCGCCGTGCCCTGCGTTGCGTCCGACAACTTTGGCGGCGGCCAGCTTGCAGCCGAAAAGCTGCTGGAGTTGGGCTGCAAAAAGCTGCTGTTTCTGCGCCGTGGCTCCGGCATTGCCGGCGAAGCTGACAAGCGCCGGCTGGGCTTCGAGATGGCCTGCCAGGCCCATGGCACCGGGTTTTACTCCCTCTCCCTGCTGGATGAGGAGGGCTATGAGCCATTTTACAACCTTTTAAAGGAGCATATCGTGGACGGCGTGCCGGAATACGACGGCATCTTCTGCAATACCGACCAGCTGGCCTACCACATCGGCAAGATGCTGAACCAAATGGGCCTCCGCGTCCCCGAGGATGTGCAGCTCATCGGGTACGATGGCGTCCGCAAATTTGAAGCGGACGAGCTGTTCTGCTCCACCATCGTGCAGCCCGTGCAGCAGATGGCGCAGACCGCCGTGGAGCTCCTGCTCAGCACCGACCGCTCCCGCCTGCCCTCCATCGTGTGCCTGCCTGTACACTATCAGCCGGGCGGCACCACCAAAGACAGCGGATGATCCCCCGGCCCCGGGCAAGCAGCCGGCCAGCGCCTTGGCGCGCATCCCGGCAGGCACAGCGGCGCAAAATGCCGCCTCGCCGGGCCGCAGGCGGCAGGCCATAACAACCAACGCATCGGAGGTGCATTGCACATGGCAAACAAAGATTGGGACTCATTGTATCAGGATATCCAGCCGGAGCAGCCCACCCCGCTGACCCCAAAGCAAAAGCGGCGCAACTGGTGGCACTACCATAAATGGCATGTAGCCGTGGCGGCCGTATTGCTGGCGGTGGCCGCCGACGTGGGCAAAAGCGCGCTGGGCATCGGCGAGATCCGGCCGGATTACCAGTTCGCCTATGTGGGTTCCTCCGCCCTGCCGGAGGATACCGCCGCCGCGCTTGAGACGAGCCTTGCCGCCCTCGGCGAGGACTGCAACGGCGACGGCCGGGTGGTGGTGCAGCTCAACCAATACATCGCCGGCGGCACCATGGAGGGCGACGCCGAATACACCTACGCATCCCAAGTGACTCTCATGGGGGATCTGGAGGACTGTGACAGCTACTTTTTTATTTTGGAAGACGCTGAAACGTTTCAGAGGAATTATGAGGTGCTGGCCGACGCCGGCGGCATCCTGCCGGAGGAGGGAGCCGGCCCTGCCTGCAGCCTTTGCTGGGGCGACTGCCCGGTGCTGGCCGGGCTGGAGCTCGGGGAATACAACCAGGTCATTCTGGGGCAGCAGGCCACCGGCGCCAGCCAGGAGCTGCTGCAAAGCCTGCGCATTGCGCGCCGCGGCTTCTGGGAGGGAGGCAAGGTCTGCGCCTACCGGGAGCAGTGCGATGCCCTTTGGGGCGTTTTGACGAAAGGAGCCGCCGCATGAACAACAAAAACAGCAACATGAAAAACAACATGAACCGCCAGCGGAACTTCCTCATCCTGCTTCCGTTTGCGGTCATCTTCGCGCTGATCCTGCTGGGCCATGCGGTGGATTTTTCCCAGTACCCCAGCGCTGCAGTGGACGGCGCGCCCTGGGACAAGAGCTGGGAGATGATGGCCAAGGCCGTCGGGTTTGAAACGCCCGGCCACGGCCTGACCTTGCAGGAGAACACCTCCGTGCTGGCGGGCGACGACACCTACTACGCCACCTGGACCATCGGCGAGCCCACGCCCTACGTCAATGCCGACGGAGATGACACCGACCTCTACGAGGCCCAGCTCTATGTGCTTCTGTACGGCTGCGCCGGTGCGGAGGATGCCCGCGCCGCCTGCGAGGAGTTCCTCGCCCGCGAGCAGCAGAGCTACGACGTACAGGCCTGGAGCACCGCCACGCACAACGCGCAGGAGTACACCGTGATCGAATATGCCTGCGGCTCCGAGACCAACCCCTACAGCCGCGGCATCTCGGCCTTTGCCGTCTGCCACAACTACGTCCTGGTGGCGGAGCTGGCGTGTCTGGATTCCTTCTCCGGCGATGAACGGCAAATTTTGTCCGACTTTTTGGACGGCTGCCATTACAGCGCCGATCTCGCCTGACCGGCCGGGCCCGGCGCCTTTTACCTTGGGCTGCGTTTTCCGTGCGCGGTGCGGCCCTTGGCCCGGTGGCTTTGCCCCTCACGCAAAGGGCTGCGCCCCGCGCCTGACGAGCCTCGCAGCAGCGCCATAAATAGCCGGAGGAGACCGTGCCCCGCACAGGTATGCGCGCCGCGCCCGGCCCGCCTCGGCCGTTTGTGCATCATAATACAGGAGGTTTTTGCCTTATGGGAATGTTTTTTGCCGATGACAGTTACAATGAGAGCCGCCGTATGGCCGGTTTCCAGCGCTACAAGCAGCTGCTTTCGTTTTACGCCGGGCGCTGGGTCAAGGTCAACCTGCTCACCACGCTGGGCGCGCTGCCGCTGGCCGCCGGCATCTTCGCGGGCATTGCCTGCTCCAGCATCCTGGTGCTGATCCCGGCCTGCCTCGTGGGCGGCGCTGTGTTCGGGCCGTTTTTGGCCGGGCTGTACGACGCCGTCTTCCGCGGCCTGCGCGACGCGCCGGGCAACTGGTGGAGCAACTATAAGCGCAGCTGGAAGCAAAACGGAACGAGCAGCCTGGCCCCCGGCGCGCTGGTGGGCCTGCTGGCCGGCATGTACGCCTTTATGCTGTACGTCCTGTGGTCGGCGCAGGTGTCCCCCGGCTGGAGCACGCTGGCGGTCTACCTGTTCGGCGCGCTGCTGTTCACCGTGCTCAACATGCTCTACTGGCCGCAGCTCGTGCTGTTCCGGCAGGGCAACAAAAACCGCCTGATGAACATCGTTCTGTTCACCATCCAGTATTTCTGGCGAGTGATGGGCGTGGCTCTGCTGCAGCTGGCGTACCTGCTGGTGTATCTGCTGTTCGCCCCCTGGACGCTGATCCTGGTGCCCTTTTTGGGGCTGTGGTTCATCGTGTTCCTGTCCGAGTTCCTCCTGTACAGCCGGCTGGACGGCGCGCTGCACATTGAGGAGCAGTTCTTCGCGCTGGAGGGCGACCCGTGGCGGGAGACGGACTGACCAGCGGCCAGAGCGGGCATGGCCTGCGTATGAAAATCACCGATCCACCCCTTGACAAAAGCGGGTGAATCGGTTATACTTTTGCTCATACCTGTAATACAGGTATACAACGATTGTTTTTTCACAAGAACTACGCTCCCCCACGGCCGGCCCCGGCGCGTCTCTCCCGATCCCGTCTGGCAACGCGCCGTCCTGTTCCGGGGGCTTCCGAATCGAATTGACAGGAGGAACTGATCCTATGCTCAAAAAAATTTCCCGCCGCTCCTTCCTCATGGCCACCGGCGCGCTGGCTGCTGCCGCGGCCCTCACCGCCTGCGGCAGTGCCGCGTCCACCTCTTCCACCGCATCCGCTCCGGCCTCCCCCGCGTCCGGCGCCGCCTCCCCCGCCCCCGGCGGGGTCGATCCGGCCAAGATACGCGACACGGTGCGCTGTGTGGAAACCCAGGAGCCCGATACCTTCGACCCCCACAAGTGCACGTTGCTGGGCAGCTTTGTCAACGGTACCGTGATGGAAGGCCTGGTGGCCCTTAACTCCAACGGCGAGCCTGTGCCCGAGCTGTGCGAAAGCTTCGATTACAACGGAGACGCTTCCTGCATCACCTTCCATCTGCGCAAGGGCGTCAAGTTCCACGACGGCAGCACTATGACCGCCGACGACGTGGTGGCCAGCTGCAACCGTTGGATGGAGTCCTACGCCAATGCGCGCAGCATGGCCGGGGACGCAAGGTTTGAAAAGGTGGACGAAACTACGGTCAAGGTACAGGCCGGCAGCTCCATCCTGCTGCTGCCCACCCTGATGGCCGGTGCCACCCAGCCCTGCTCCATCACCACCGCGGCCGCCTGCGCCAATGTGGACGAAAACGGCTTCCTGCGGGACATCATCGGCACCGGCCCCTATACGCTGGCCGAGGTCGTCCACAACCAGTACATCCGGGTCGAGCGCTTTGAGGATTACTGCCCCTACTACCTGCCGGGCTCCACCGAGGAGATCGCAGACGGCGCGGCCGGCTACAAGCACGCCTACACCAAAAATATCTACAACTATTATATGAGCGAGATCGCCACCCACTATGCGGGCCTGGTCTCGGGCGAGTACGACTTTGCCAACGACGTCGGCCCCGAAAACGTGCCCCTGGTGGAGCAGAACCCGAACCTTGTGCTTTCCACCCACCCCTGTGGCATCCTGTACGCCATGTTCAATAAGGATGCGCGCAGCATTTGCAGCGACATTAACCTGCGCAAGGCGATCAACGCCGCCGCCAACTGCCAGGATATGTTGCTGGCCGTGCTGGGCGAGAACATGTTCGAGCCGGTGAGCTGCTATATGACCTCCGACTCCGGCCTCTGGTTCAACGACGCCGGCAGCAGCCAGTATAACCTCTGCGACCCGGATCTGGCCCAGGAATACCTGCAAAAGGCCGGTTACAGCGGCGAGACCGTGCGCATCCTCAGCCTCCCTAACAACTCGATCAACAACGCCGCGCTGGTGCTCCAGCAGAACCTGGAGGCCGCCGGCATAAGCTGCGAGGTCAATTGCGTGGACTATGCCACCTACCTCCAGCTGCGCACAGATCCTACCCTCTTTGACCTGTACATGGGCATCACGATGAACATCATCACCCCCAACGCCCTCGTCTTCCTCCCGCCGGACTACCCAGGCAACGTGGCCGACGAGACCCTGGACGGCCTGATGAACGACTTTGCCAATTCGTCCACTCTGGACGAGGCCGCAGGCATCTGGGAGGAGGCCCAGGCCTACTGCTGGGACTATCTGCCCATCCTGAACGCCGGCAGCTACCTGGGCATCCGCGCTTACAGCGCCGGCCTGCACGGCGTGACCTTCGACCGCGACGTGCGCCTCTGCAACATTTACATGGATCTGTAAGGCTCCGTCTGTTTTCAAAGGAGTTCCGTTTCCATGAAAAAATATCTGATCAAGCGCCTTCTCTCGATCTTTCCCGTGCTCCTCGTGGTGTCGCTGGTCATCTTTTCCCTCGTGCATCTGGCCCCGGGCAGCCCGGCGCAGGCCATCCTCGGCGACCAGGCCTCGATGGAGGACATTGACCGCCTCACCGAGCGGATGGGCCTCGATGACCCGCTGCCGGTGCAGTATTTCAGTTGGCTGGGCAGGCTGCTCCATGGCGACCTTGGCGTGAGCTACGGCTCCGGCGATCCGGTGGCCGCTTTGCTCAAAAGCAGCTTTCTGCCCACCCTGAACCTGGCGCTGTATGCCATCGCGGTCAGCCTGGTGTTCGCCCTGCCGCTGGGCATGCTGGCGGCCCGCTTCCGGGGCAGCGCGGGCGACGCGGCCATCTCGGTGCTTTCGCTGGCGGCCATCTCGGTGCCGGGCTTTCTGGTGGCGCTGGGGCTGATGGTGCTGTTCTGCGTGCGGGTACACTGGTTCCCGCTCACCGGCTATGTTCCCTGGTCCGGCGGCGCGGCGGCGCACATCCGCTCCCTTACGCTGCCGGCCGTAGCCCTGGGCCTGATGTACGCTGCCCTCCTCGTGCGCATGACCCGTTCCAGCATGCTGGAGGTGCTGGGCAGCGGCTACATCAAGATGGCCCGGGCCAAGGGCGTGCGCGAGGTGTGGATCGTGGGCAAGCACGCCTTCCGCAACGCGCTGGTCAACGTGCTCACCGTCATCGGCCAGAGCTTTATCGGCGCCTTTTCGGGCGCGGCGGTGATCGAGACCATCTTCAACATCCCGGGCATCGGCCAGCTGATGGTCTCCTCCATCGGCAAGCGCGACTATGCGGTGATCCAGGCCATCGTGCTGCTGATTGCCCTGATCAACGTGCTGATCCATCTGGCCGTGGACCTGCTCTACGGCCTTATCGACCCCCGCATCCGCATCAGCTGAGGAGGAAACAAAATGCAAACAACTGCCAAACCGGTCGCATCTCCGGCCCCTGCCGCGCGGTGCCGGCTGAAAAAGGCGAAGCACGGCGTCCGGCTGAGCGCCTTTTTCAAAAGCCGAACCTCTCTGGCGGGGCTTATTCTCGTTGCGGTGCTGGTGCTGCTTGCAGCCGCCGCCCCGCTGCTGGCCAATGGCCGCGACCCCATGGCGCAGGATCTGGCCCTGCGGCTCAAGCCGCCCTCGGCCGCGCATCCCTTCGGCACCGACGATCTGGGCCGCGACGTCTTTGCGCGGGTGCTCTATGGCGCGCGCGTCTCGCTGGCCGTCGGATTCGCCGTGAGCGTGATTGCCGGTGCGGCCGGCCTGCTCACCGGTCTGTACTCCTGCCGCAGCCGGCTGCTGGACGTGGCGCTCACCTGCATCTGCGACGGCCTCAGCGCCATCCCCGCCACCTTGTTTGCGATCTGCCTGATGGCCTTTCTGGGGCCGAGCGTCGGCAACGTGATCCTGAGCATGACCATCGTATGCATCCCCACCATCGCCCGCACCGTGCGCTCGGCCGCCCTCTCCGCCCGGGAGCAGACTTATGTGGAGGCCATGCGCTGCCTGGGCGCATCGCCTGAGCGCATCCTGTGGAAGCACATCCTGCCCGCCACCCTGCCGGCTTTGATCGTGCAGATGGCCTTTGCCTTTGCGCTGTCAGTCATCACCGAAGCCATGCTGAGTTTTCTGGGGGCGGGCGTGCCGCCGGACGTGCCCAGCTGGGGCAGCATCCTCAGTCAGGGCCGCACCTATATTTACACGGCCTGGTGGCTGATTTTCTATCCCGGCCTTTTTACGGCCGTATCGGTCCTGGGCCTCAACCTGCTCGGCGATGGCCTGCGGGACCTGCTGGATCCGCTCACCCACGGAAAGGAAGTGTGACCGATGGATCAGGAAAATACCACCCTGCGGGTGGAGGACCTCACCACCTGCTTCCACACCGCGCAGGGTAGCCTCCGGGCCATCGACGGCGTGAGCTTTTCCATCCGCAAGGGGGAGATTCTGGGCCTGGTGGGCGAATCCGGCTGCGGCAAAAGCGTGACCAGCCAGAGCATCCTGCGGCTGTACGACGAAAAGCGGGAAGCCTCCTATTCGGGCCGGATCTGGCTGGGGGATACCGAGCTGCTCTCCCTGCCGGAGCGGAAAATGCAGGCCGTGCGCGGCAGCCGCGCGGCGATGATCTTTCAGGACGCGCTTTCCAGCCTGAACCCGGTGCTCACAGTGGGCAGCCAGATCTGCGAGCCGCTGCGCATCCACCAGAGGCTGGGCCGCAAAGAGGCCCGGGCACGGGCCATCGAGCTGCTGCGCCTGGTGGACATCCCGGCCCCGGAGCAGCGGTTCGGCCAGTACCCGCACGAGCTGTCCGGCGGCATGTGCCAACGGGTGATGATCGCCATTGCCTTGGCCTGCACACCGGAGCTGCTCATCGCGGACGAACCCACCACCGCCCTGGATGTGACCATCCAGGCCCA
>CAZYAX010000040.1:0-8911 GCA_964646195.1 uncultured Faecalibacterium sp.
TTGTTCAATTTTCAAGGTCCTGCCTGCCAGCCTTTCGGTTGACAGCTTGTTTAGTTTATCACGTCCCGCTGCCATTGTCAAGCTCTTTTTTGAAGTGTTTCGGACTTTTCCTCTCCGACTAAACTTCGCAGTTCCGCCTGACAGATTGGTATTTTAGCACGTCTTTTGAAAAATTGCAAGAGGTTTTTTTCAAAATTTTTCCGCCTTCTTTATCATTCGACTCTTTACCCAGTTTTTTCTCGCAATTCTGTGCAATTTATTTTGATTTCTCCTCAAAAACCGGGCGGCAGATCTTCTCCGCCGCCCGGCTTTGTTATGCTTTTTTCTTTTCGGCCAGCAGTACCCAGACCGCCAACGCCAGCATCGGCAGCATCCCGATCGCACCGATGGGCAGCGGCCCCAGGATCGCCAAGCCGACGTATTCCACATCCAGCACCAGTGCCGGCACAATCGCCACCGCGTTGAACGCACCGTGCGCCAGGGCAGGCGCCCAGATGGAGCCGGTTTTCTCATAGAGCCATTCCAGCAGAATGCCCATCGCCATGCACACCACGCAAAAGAGTGCCAGTCCTGTAAACGGTGCTCCCGGATACTCTTTGCCGTACTCGTAGCCGACCAGCAGCATCATGGGCCAGTGCCACACGCCCCAAATCACGCCTCCAAGCAGCTGCCCTTTCACCGGGCCAAACTGCCGCCTGAGCCGCGGGTACAAAAAACCTCGCCAGCCGGCCTCCTCGCCCACGGCGGGGATCATATTGATAAAGGGGGCCCAGGTCATTGCCTGCACCAGCATCACGGCAAAATAGGCCGTTGGCGTCAGGCCTGCCGCCGCCAGCTGCGCCATGCCGTCCTCTCCCATAGCAGCCACAATATAGCTCCCTGTAAAGTCCAGGCGGGACGGAAAGATCGCAAAGTACAGCGCGCTGCCCGCCAGCGTCACCAGTGCGGCACCCCACAGGGCTACCAGCCAATACCGAACTTTTCCCCGGAAATGTGGCCGCCAGCGTACGCCGGTCGCCGCCTGGCTCTCCACCCGCCGTACCAGCAAGACCGACAGGAGCGGGCAGAACATGCTCGCTGCCGTCAGCATCTGGTACAGCACTGCGTTTCCGCGGTACAGCAGCGCCAGGCAGCCGCAGATCTGCAGCGCCCAGGCAAAGCCAAAGGTAAAAATCAAATATTGTACGGTCTCCCTGCGTTCCCGCCGTTTGGACGCCATTTCCGTTGCACGATCTGTATACATCATAGCAGCTTCACCGCCGTTCCGTAGGCGATCACTTCGGCCGCGCCCTGCATCACACTGGAGGAGGCATAGCGCATTCCCACGATCGCATCCGCGCCCAGCGTCTCAGCCTCCTTGACCATCCGTCCCGTGGCAATCTGGCGGGCTTCCACCAGCATTTCCGCGTAGTCGCTGACCTCGCCGCCCACCAATGTGCGGAAGCCGGCCAGAATATCATGCCCCAGATTTTTGCTCTGGACCGTACTTCCGCGCACGACGCCCAGCACCTCCATTTTGCGGCCCGGTATCTCGTTAATAGTTACGATAAGCATCTTCTTCACCCTTTCCGATCTGTTTGATGCGGTCCATCAGAACCACAAGCGTACCTATGATGCAGGCCACCGGCACACCGATCAAAACCGCCACCAACGCCAGCGGCGGCGCATTGGCGGGGTCCTCCATCACGGCCCATACGATGAGGGCAATGATGAACGCCATCAGCGCGATAAAAAGTCCCGCGCCGACGCACGCGCCCCTGTACCGCTCCGCCTTGCGGTCCGTCTGTTCAATATTCACGAACGTCACCCCCTGTTCTTCCCGTTTGGTAAGGCGCTGCAGCGTTTGGGTCACATCCAGATCGTTGAGCTGGCCGCTTTGCTGGCTGAGCGCCCGGCAGAATTCCAGCGCTTCCTCCAGATCGGCGCGGCGGATTCGGAGCGCTTCCAGATGGCGCGTCATCCCCTCTGCCAGCGTGCAGCCGCCCTCCAGCATCTCGCGTATCTCCGCCAGAGGGACATCCAGCTTGCGCAGCAGCTTGATCCGCCGTAGGCGCTCCACATCCTCCTGCGAATAGCTGCGGTAGCCGTTGCCCGGCTCCCGCCTGGGCGTGATCAGCCCCTCCTCCTCGTAAAAACGGATGTTCTTTTTGGTCACACCGACCGCCGCCTCCACCTCATTGATCTTCATGGCCGTTTTGCCTCCTCATGCCTCTACTTTACACCTTCCAGAAAGGGGAAGGTCAAGGTTTTCCATCAGTTTTTTTGAAGAATAAAACAAAAATCCGGGTGACGGAACGCCTTCTCTCTCATTCCATCAACCGGAAGCCTCTTGCCGGATGCCGGGGATCAAAAATAGCACTTCACCTGGAAGCGGTCTCCCGTATCCTCTTTTTTCTCCACTACGATGCGCTCGTGGTTAAAGTCGAAATGCACCGGCGTACACAGCTCGGTGTTCCGGGTGAGCCGGAGCAGCTCGTTTACCCGCTTTTTCTCCTCGGGCACATAGAACAGATAGCTCACTCCCTCGCGTCGGGCGCGCCCCGTGCGTCCGATGCGGTGGGTGTAATGCTCGTTGTCGCTCGGGACATCGTAGTTGATCACCGCGTCCACATCCGAAATATCGATGCCGCGGGCCGCCACGTCCGTTGCCACCAGCACCGACAGCTTGCCCTCGCGGAAGCTCTGCATAATCTTGTTGCGATCCTTCTGGGAAAGGTCGCCGTGCAGGCAGTCCACTGAGAAGCCCAGCTGCGCCAGCTGATTTGCCAGCGTAGCGGTAGTAAATTTGGTATCGCAGAACACCATTACCCGCTTGTAGCCCTCGCCGATGAGCAGCTGCGCCAGATCGGACAGCTTGTTGCGGCCGGAGGTCTCCAGCATATACTGCGTGATCTTGGGCTGGCTTTCCTCCAGCGGCTGGACGTTGATCTCCTCCGCGTTTTTCTGGTACAGCCAGCCGATGTCCATCACCTCGCGGCTAATGGTCGCCGAAAACATGGACAGCGCCCTGCGCGCCTTCATCAGGTCAATGATATGGCGCACGTCCTTATAAAAGCCCATGTTCAGCATCTCGTCCGCCTCGTCCAGAATGATCTGCTCTACATGGGAAATGTCGATGCTGCGGCGTTTATAGTGATCCATCAACCGGCCCGGCGTTGCCACCACGATCTGGCAGCCCTGCGCCAGGCGTTTGGCCTGCTTGTCCATGTTCGCGCCGCCGTACACGCAGGCGACCTCCACCTCCGGCATAAAGTAGGTCAGGTTCTCCAGATCGGCCGCGATCTGCTGCGCCAGCTCGCGGGTGGGAGCCATGACCACCGCCTGCGGGTATTTCTTCGCCGGATCCACATGCTCCGCCAGGGGAATGCCAAAGGCGCAGGTCTTGCCCGTGCCGGTGGGCGCCTTGGCGATCACGTCGCGGCCCGCCATCATCACCGGGATGGTCTTTTCCTGCACTTCCGTCATCTCGGTAAAGCCCATGCGCTCCACCGCCTTGTGGATCGCCTCGCTGCACTGCAATTCGCTGTAAAGCATTTGCATTCACTCCGTTCCTTTTTTCTTCCGTTCTTTCTTTTGTATTTTATCTTACCACAGGGTATTTCGTTTCGCAATATGTACTTCAAAAGGCCAGCGCCGGGCTTATCTCGTTGCGGCGCTGTGCCTGCACGATGCAGTCCGGCTCCGGCACCACCTGCGCGGCCGCCAGCGTCATAAACACCGTTTGCAGCGCCCTCTCCGGCGTATTGTTCTCCTGCGAAAGATGGCACAGTGCAAACCGCTTGCATCCCTCCTGGATCAGCTCCAGCAGCTTGGCACTGCACTCGTCGTTGGAGAGATGCCCCCGCGTGCTCTCGATGCGGGTGCGCAGATAATACGGGTACGGGCCGGTGCGCAGCATATGCAGGTCGTAGTTGCTCTCCAGCGCTACCAGGTCGCACCCGGAAAGCGCCTCGTGTACGGCGGGTGTCAGGGTACCCAGGTCGGTGGCGATCGCCATGGTTTTTCCGTCTGCGGTATGGATGCGGTAACCCACGCAGGGCACGTCATGGCTTGTGGGGAAGCTTTGTACGCCAAATGCACCGATGTCCTCCTCCGCGCCGCCCAGCGCGCACAGCGTGCAGGACGGCGGCACGATGCCGCTGAATTCCAGCACATCCAGCGTTTCGGCTGCCCCATACACCGGCAGCGGATACCGTTTCAGAAATGTAGTCAGCCCTTTCACATGGTCGCTGTGCTCATGGGTAATCAGCACGCCGTCGCAGTTGCCGATGGGCAGGTCCAGCACCTTGAGCGCCCCTGCCGTAACGCGCACCCCCTTGCCCATATCCACCAGCAGGTAACGCTCGCCGCAGCGCACCACGCTGCAATTTCCGGAAGAGCCGGAATAGAGTGAAACAAACTCCGCCATAGCCTCAACGATGGCCTCCCTTTCTGCTTTTTCCTCTCCTGCAACCGAAAAAAGCCGCATCCACACGATGCGGCTAGAAGCGCATAAAATCCTCTTCGGGTCACAGTGCCTGATGCAGCACGGCCGGCTGGAGCTCCACCCGGCGGATATCCGCACCCAGCCCCTGCAGCTTCGCCACAATGTCCTCATAGCCGCGCTCAATGTGGCGGATCTCCTCGATCTCGCTGGTGCCGTTTGCCATCAGGGCCGCCACCACCAGGGCCGCGCCGGCGCGCAGGTCGCTGGCGTGGAGCGGCGCGGGCAGGAGCTTTTCCACCCCTTCGATCACCGCCATTTGCCCGTCCACCTGGATACTGGCGCCCATTTTCACCAGCTCATCCACATAGCGGAACCGGTTGTCCCAAACGCCCTCCGTCACGGTGCTGGTGCCCTGCGCCACGCTCAGCAGCACGCTCATCAGCGGCTGCATATCGGTCGGGAAGCCTGGATGGGGCATCGTGTTGATCTTGAGCGGATAGACCGGCCCGGTGCGGCGCACACGCACCGCATCGTCGAATTCCTCCACCTCGGCTCCGGCGCGGCGCAGCTTGACCGTAATGGGCTCCAGATGCTTGGGCGTCACATTTTTGATCAGTACGTCGCCGCAGGTAGCCGCAGCGGCCACCATATAGCTGCCCGCCTCGATCTGATCCGGGATGATGCTGTAGGTGCAGCCGTGCATTTCCTTCACGCCGCGCACCTTGATCACATCGGTGCCCGCGCCGCGTATATCCGCGCCGCACATATTGAGGAAGTTTGCCAGATCCACCACATGGGGTTCCTTTGCGCAGTTTTCCAGCACGGTCTGGCCTTCGGCCATGGATGCGGCCAAAATGCCGTTCATCGTAGAGCCCACGCTGACCTTATCAAAGAAGATGCGGCCGCCGGCCAGCTTTTCGGCACGCACACTGATCATACCATAGTCCACACTGTCCTTCGCGCCCAGCGCGTTGAACGCCTTGAGGTGTTGGTCAAAAGGGCGGGGCCCCAGGTTGCACCCGCCGGGCGTGGCCACCTGCGCCCGGCCAAAGCGGGACAGCAGCGCGCCCAAAAAATAGTAGCTGGCACGGATCTGGCGGGACAACGCCTCCGGAACCTCCGTGCCGATCAGATGCCGGGTATCGATCTCATAGGTATTTTTGTTCAGCAGCCGGACCTTGGCCCCCAAAGCGCTGAGAATATGCAGGCAAATCGAAACGTCGCTGATGGCAGGAAGATTCTCGATCACGCATACGTCCGCTGCCAGAATCGTTGCGGGCAGGATGCCCACCGCCGCATTTTTTGCGCCAGAGATCGTGACCTCGCCATGCAAAGGCTTACCGCCTGTTATTACAAATTTCTCCAAAGCAAGCTCTCCTTCAATGGGTCCGCAATTCTTTTAAAACGTCCCATTTGCGAGCCCTGATACACCAGCGTATGCAAACGGCCCACAACATATCTATTATACACAACTTCACCCAAAATGCAAAGGGCGAGGCCAAGTGTTTATATTATTTTCTGTTTTGCCCATATTATTTTCTTTAAATATAGGAGATTTATCCTCTTTTTTACACGTTCGGACACATTCAGCCGGTTTTCTTGCCGCCGGGGATGGCTTTCTTCCAGCGCCCGGAGCGGAAGTACAGCAGCGTCACCGCAATTTGCAGCAGGCTTGCGGTGGGCGCGGCCAGGCCGATCCGGTACAGATCCACGCCCGGCATCCGGCTCATGACATAGGTAGCCGGGATGCGCACCAGAAAGGAGCTCACCAGATTGATCACCATGCTGAAAGACGCGCACCCGCACCCGGCCAGGAAGCCGTTCATGCAAAAGCAGAAGCAGGTGAGGAACACATCGAAGCTGTATGCTTGCACATACAGGCCCGTCATGGCGATGACCTCCACATCGGAGGAAAAGAGCGACGGCAGCGCCAGCGGGAACAGGTTGCAGAACAGGCAGAACGCCGCGCCCCACACGGCGGTGACGCCGCAGCTGCTCCACATGCCCTTGAGCGCACGGTCGGGCCGCGCTGCACCGATGTTCTGCGCCACAAACACCTGCACTGCCGTGTTAAAGGCCGACTGCGGCAGGAACGCAAAGCCGGTGATTTTATCTCCCACGCCCATGGCCGCGCTGGCCGTCACGCCCATCGCGTTGATGATGGCCGTGATAAACAGAAATGACAGGTTGATCAGCACGCTCTGCACGGCCAGCGGCAGGCCCAGCGAGATCAGCTTGCGGGTCAGCGCCGCGTCAAAGCGGATGTCCTTTACATCAAAGGGGATGCCCAGCCCGTGCCGGCGCAGATACAGCAGGCTTGCCAGAAAGCTGACGCCCTGCGCGGTCACGGTGGCGATGGCGACGCCCGCCGCGCCCATTTGCAGCGCGCCGGTGAGCAGCAGGTCGCCCACAATGTTCACCACGCAGGCGATGCCCACGAACAGCAGCGGGCTTTTGCTGTCGCCCATGCCGCGCAGGATGGCGCACACTGCGTTGTAGCCCACGATCAGCGGGATGCCAACGCAGCAGATCCTGGTGTAGACACCGGCCTGCGCGGCGGCCTGGGGCGGCACGTTGAGCAACTCCAGGATGCGCCCGTGCAGCACCAGCAGCACCGCGGCAAAAAACACCGATACCGCCGCAAACACCGGCAGCGAACCCGCCACCACCTTGCCGGCAGCCTTCTCCTCCCCTGCGCCCAGATACTGGCCCAGCAGCACGGTGGCCGCCGTGGTAAAGCCTGCGATCAGGTAGGTTGCCAGCATCAGCACCTGGCTGCCTGTAGAAACGGCCGAAACACCCGCCGTGCTGCCAAAATTGCCGATCACCAGCACGTCCACCGTGCCGTACAGCGTTTGCAGCAGCAGCGAGAGGAACATCGGCACGGCAAAGCGCACCAGCGCAGGCAAAACCGGCCCCTGCGTCAACGATTGGCTCTTGAACCGTTCCATACTCTCAAATCATACGCTCCTTTTCCATTAAAAAGCGCAGGACAAAAGCCCCGCGCCTTGCGGTAATCGTTTTGGGAAGCCCCTGCCTCGCGGCCCATGCGCCAATGCGCCCGCCGCGACCGGTGCAGGAACCCTTTTTCTTTTTGCCGGCCTTACCAGACGCGATCCTCGGTGCCCGTCTCCTTGATCCAGCCCAGCTGATACGCGGTGACCAGCTGCTTGAGGTCATGCGCTTTTTCGCGCAGGGTCTCGCCCTCGTCGGTATCCTCTACCAGCACGCGGTTATTCTCGTTTTCCAGGATGTTCACATGGGAAACGATGTCCTGATTTTCCGAGATCGCCTTTTCGGCGCTGATAAAGGGCTGGTGGGTACGCAGGCTCATCTGGCGGCTGGAATAGACCAGCGTATATCCCGCGATGCCGGTCTTTTCGTGGTATGCGCGGCAGAAGCCGCCGTCGATCACCAGCAGGCGCCCGCCGCCCTTGATGGGGCTCTCGCCGTTCTTTTCCTGCACAGGCACATGGCCATTGACGATATGGCAGTTGCCCGGCAGGCCAAACTCCGCCAGGATGCGGCGGCAGGCAGCCTCCTCGTTGTACCAGGTATAATAAGGATCCTTGACCTCGGTGTGGGTGGACTTATCCTCCACATACAGCCGTTCAAAGGTGGTCATGGCGCTGCGGCCGAACAGCGGCGACAGCTTGCCGCACCACAGATACCACAAAAAGTCCTGCCCGCTCTGGCGCGCGGCGCTGCCCTCGGCCGCAAAATAGCCCTGCCGGGCGCGCGCGTCGCAATAATCCAGCAGCGCACGGCCCGAATAGGCCCGCCCTTCAAAATGCTCGACCGCAAAGGTGCCCTTTGGGGTCATGGGCACAACGCCGTGGTACAGCAGGTTGCCGTTCTCGATATGGTATACACTGCCCTTCGCATACAGGAACGCCACATGCTGCTGAAGCTTCTCGCTCTCCCGAAAGGAGCGGATCAGGCGGTCCAGCACCATCTGCTCGTCCTCATTGAGCCGTGCCGGGTCCGCCGGGTCCACGGTGGGGAAGGAAGCATCCCGCAGCGGGTACTCCCTGCCGCCAACGTTCACCGTGCCCTTTTCCCAGTCGATGCGGCGCAGGTAATCCCGTCCGTCCATCTTGAAATCCGGGTTGCGGTCGATCACCTGGCACTCCAGCTTGAACATCATAATGGAGATCGCCTTGTGCATCACCGCGCAGCGGTGCAGCATACCCGGCGTATAGGGCCCACGCGCCGCGTCGGTGTGGGGCATCCAGATGCTGAGATCGTCTTCGCCGTAAAATCGTTCGGCCAGACGCTGCAAATGCCGCAGGTTGATGCCATAGCAGTCCTCGATCATGCCATGGTTGTGGTAGGCAAGGGTGGTTTTCATCACGGTGCAGATGCAGATGGGGCTGCCGGCGGCCGCGCCCATCCACACCACGTCGTGGTTGCCCCACTGGATATCCACGTTGTGGTGGCGGGCCAGCCGGCCCAGGATGATGTCGGGCCGGGGGCCCCGGTCAA
>CAZYAX010000041.1:0-8776 GCA_964646195.1 uncultured Faecalibacterium sp.
GGCGGCGGGCAATGCCGTGGCTGTTTTTCTGGATACACACTATGGCGATGCTGTCATAACGCGAATCTACCCCAAGCTGGTCCGTATAGAGGCGTGACGTTCTGGTTTGGCCGCCCCTGCTTGGGCCACAGCCCATCGCAGGTGACCAAAAGAGCGGAACGGAGCCCCGCTTTTTCGTGTAAAGGCATAAAAAGTCGTGGGTGTCCAAAGTAATATAGTCCTCTTAGTGCAGACACTTGAAACAACAAAAGCTTTCAAGGTCGCACTAAGGGGACTATCTCACTTTTGGGAGAGCCCCGCTCCATGAGAGAGCAAAGGGCCGATGGGCCGAAACAGCTGTCAGGAGGACTCATGCGTGCGGGACCAGTCCGCCATGGTCAGCAGTGCGGTCAAGGCGGGCACCCGCTGTGCCGTGACCAGCTCCTCTGTAATGGGGGTGCGAACTTTCAGGTTGGTGGTATAAAAATAATTGCTGTAAAAGACCAGCAGGCTGCTGCCGTCGCTGAACAGGATCAGATCCTGCGGCGCTTCCTCCAGAACAGCGCGCAGCCGCTTTTGCAAGGCGCGCACCTGCTCGCCGTTCAGCGGGGCCTGCGCTGCGGTATAGAGCCGAAACGCCTGCGCCAGATCGCTGCTCGGCAAAGGGGTGAAAATATACCCGGCGGCTCCCAGCTTTTGCTGCACGGCAGGCGTGTCCCGCTGGGCAAACAGCAGGGCAAAACGCAAAGCGCCGCCTGCGGGCCATTGCAGCTTTAACAGCGTGCCGCTTAAAAAGCGGTACTGGTTTTTGCCGCCCGAAACGGCATTGGCATTATAATGCAGCGAGATCTCGTTGGCCTGCAGCGTCACATCGCCTTTGCGGCCGGTAACCCCTTCCCGCAGCAAAATGCGCCCGGTCGTGTCGTCGGTAAGCAGGGCGGGGCAGTTCAAAATCTCCTGTTCGGCTATTTCTTCCTTGCCGCTGTACTGTGCCTGGTCCAGCGCGCGACCGATCCCATACTGCACACTGGCGGAACTAAAGGCCCGCCGGTATTGCTTGAGCATAGGGGAAAATCCCAGCAGAAAGAAAGCGATATCCGTGATGGCCAACGCAACGGCGATCCGCTGGTCTACAAAGCTGAGCGCAAAGGCCAGCACGATCAGCAGGGCATAGGCAATATACAGGCCCTGGTACAATCGGCGGCGTTTGGCAAAGGCTTGGATAAGCTGATGCAAAGCTTCCATGGCAAGGTGCTCCTTTTTTATCGTTGGAGGTTCAGATCCAGTCTTCCGGGTTCAGATGATAGTTTTTGATGCGCCGCCACAGCGTGGTGGTGCTGATGCCTAGCTGCCGGGCGGCGGCGGCACGGTTGCCGCCGTTGGCCCGCAGCGCCTCCAAAAGGCGCTGTGCCTGCGGGTTCATGGGTGCAGCAGGCGGCGCTTGCGGATTGGTCACATTGGGGTCGGCGCATTGGCGCAGGATGCCCTGCACAAAGGCCGCGTCCACCGACCGCTTGGGCGATTGGATCAGCGTGGCGCGCACCACCGCACGGATCTCGTGCAGGCCGCCGTTCCAGGGATGGTCGCGCAGCACCTGCAAGGCTTCCTGCGTCAGCTTGATGTAGCGGCCATACCGCTCCTCGTCGCGGCGGAGAAAATGGCTCCACCAGGCCTCAACGTCCTCCGGCCGGTCCGACATGGGCGGAATCAAGAGCTGCGCGGAACCCAGCAGATAATACAGCGACGTGATCAGCCGTCCTTCCCGGTACAGCTGCCCCAACGGTGTTCGATCGCCTGTGATGATCAGCCACGGCAGCTCCACCAGGGGGGAATTGGCGGCCGGATAAACGTAGGAATGCTGCATCAGCACATCGTACAGGTAGTGCTGATTCTGGTAGCTAAGGCGCGAAAGCCCGTCCAAAAACAGCGTTCCCCCGGCCGATTCTGCGCAGAGCTTGGCAAGATCCGGGTCGCTGGGCAAGCCCTGGCCGTAAAAATGCTCGGCATTGCCGGCGCCCTTATCCATAGCGGTACAGTACGCCGCCAAAAACGGCCGCCCGCTGTTGGCCTCGTTGTGGATCGCCTCGGCCAGATAGCGCTTTTCGGTCCCGTAGGGGCCGGAAATGTGAAGGACCTTGGTAAAATTGAGCAGCAGACGGGCGTTGGCGGTGGTTTTGGCAAAGGAAGCCGACGTGTTTGGCATGGTGGCAAAGGTATGCGCCGGCAAATGTCGGCCCTTGGCCGGGTCAGCAAAACTGGCCTGCAGCTTTTGTACGCGGGAGCTGTCGTGCAAAAAGACCAGCGCGTTGGCGGGCCGCTGCTGTTTGCCGCCCATGGGGATAATATTGAGCGAGATCTCCTCTTCGTGAACGGCAACGCGCAGGAACCGCTCCTCCCCTTTCAGAAAAACGCGCTCCAGCTCCTGTGCTGTGACCTCGGGGAAAAATTCCGTAATGCTGTGATCCCGCAGCTGTTCCTCGTTGAAATGGAGCAGGTTTTCCACATACTGATTGCACAGCTGGATCGCGCCGTCCGGGCCGATCTTGATGGTCCCGTTGGGCGAATAGTCCAGCCAAGCGTGGAATTCTTCATTATGATTCTTTTCAAAATCGACCGCGCGGGCCACTTCGATCGCGGTCGCAAAGGCCTCCAGCATGCTTTCCTCGCCAATTTTGGGGCGCAATACCGGGTAGCCCATCTCATGCGCGATCTCCCGCGTAAGGTGTCCACCGCAAAAAACCGTAACGCCCTCTTGTACGGCCTGCTCCATACAGGCGCGGTGTTCCTCCCGCGTGACGGCGCAATAGCTGGAGATGGGGAACTCGAAATGCTCGGCCTGGTGGCGCAGCTTAAATTGAGAGCGCGGCGTGACCAGGCCGGTGATCAGCCCCACATGCGCGCTTTGCCCCTGCATCGCGCGGGCGGTGATCAGAACATCCGCCAGCTCCATGCCGCTCATTTCCAGGGTGACGACCGGCACGCTCAGCGTGCGCTTGATCATCTCCGCCTGCACGCTGCCGGCGATGAAAATATCAATGCCGGCTGCGCGCTGCCGATGCGTCTCAGCGATGGTATGATCGATCGAAACATATTTGATCTCGGCAAGATCCAGCTCACATTGCTGGGCCAGCTGGAGCGCCAGCGGGACCAGCTCGGCTTCCGGCAATAAACAGGCAATACGGGCCAAAGTCTCTCCTCCTCCTTTGCAAAAGGGACCTAAACGGTGGTGCTTATGGTTTTATTATAAACCATGCCGTCCTAAATGAAAAGCTTTTGCAAGGATCGAAAGCCAAAAAAGAACGCCTGCAGGCATTTACCGCGGTCCGCCGTTTACTGCTCTGCAATGGCCAGCACACGCTGCCTGCAATCCGCCAGCATCTGGGCCCAGCGCTCGCTGTCCACAAAGGGGGTAAAGTCCATGCGGTCCGCCGGCACATAGCTGAGCAGGTCGGCCTGGTTGGGGTGGCTGGGCAGGCAGATGTCCACCGGCCATTGCGCCAGCTTGTCCAGGTCGGCTACAAAGCGTTCGCGTACCTCGGGCCCTAAGCCGTGGGCGCGAAGGCGGCTGTTGCTCAGCTCGCCCACGCCCATGCCGCCGTGCAGCGCACAGCGATAGCGGCGGCCGGTTGCTTCGTCCTCGTCCTCAAAATAGAAGGAGGTCGTTCCCGGCGTGTGGCCTGGCGTTAAGCAGGTGTGCAGCGTAAACCGCCCGATTTGAATGGGCTGGCCCGGCGTGTAGTAAGCATCCGGCGTAAAAGCGTGGAAAATGTAATCCGGATTGACGGCGCGCTCCGGCTGTTGGTGAAAAAAGGCGTCGTCCTCGCGCGAGAGGTAGACCTTGGCCCCGGTGCGCTCCTGCAGGGTGCGGGCGCAGCCCGAATGGTCGCCATGAATGTGGGTGAGAAAAATTGTTTTCAGATCGCGAATAGAAAAGCCCAGTTCCTGAAACCCTTCATATAAAAGGAAGATGAGCTCCTGCATGGTGGTATCGATCAGGGCCAGGCCTTCGCCGGTGTCCAGCAGATAAGCCCCCACGTAGCAGTTGGCGCCGGCATAGTACACATGCGGCGCCACCCGAAAGGCCGGATGGTAAAAGGACCACGGCGCGTTGGAAAGGCGCGTAAAGCGTGTAGGATCCGCGTCAATACGATGAAAAGACATTGGTTACCTCCCTGCCCGGGCGGTGCGCGGCGCGCCGCCCAAACGATGCTTTTTATTATTATAGAAGTATAACGGATAGCGCCCAATGGTGAAAATAGTCATAAATCCCAAAAGTCGGCGGCCAACTTTTTGCACCTCGCGCATATTGCACGCCGCGTTTCATATTTCTTGCATTCTATAGCAATTATTTCATTTTATTTCGACCTGCTCGAACCCTGGCGAACGGCGTTTGAGTGGATCGAAATGTATCGAAACGGTTTGAATCCGTTTTTGAAATATTTTTGAAAAGACGTGAAATGTGTTAAATTTTGCCCTCCCGCGTTGGTGATTGCGTCAATTGAAAGAGCGATGTACGGCACCTTATAATAAGGCCATCGAAAGCGCCCGCGCAGCCTTGCGGGCGGCAAAACAAATGGAATGGAAGTGCTAAGAAATGAAAAAGAGCCTGAAAAAGTTTGCTGCGCTGAGTCTGGCAGCGGCAATGGCCTTCATGGTCACGGCCTGCGGCGGCGACACCAGCAGCACCCCCGCTTCGACCCCTGCCGAATCGCAGGGCAATGACAGCGCCAATACCGTTGTGAGCGGCGGCGCTACCGACAGCACCTGGTACGAGGGCCAGACCATCAACGTTTATGTGCCGGCCAACGCCAGCTCCCCGCTGGGCATCCAGGCCATGCGCTATGCCGACTGGCTGAGCAAGACCTACGGCGGCAACTGGGTCGTTACCTGCGATAACACCGGCAACGGCACCGTTGCGTTTGAGACTGTGGCCAACGCCGACCCCGACGGCCTGACCGTTCTGTTCACCCAGAACCTGCTGTTCGCCTACTACGGCGGCGTGTATGACAAGTTCGCGACCGACATTCTGATCCCCGTCAACTCCGGCGGCAACGTGATCGGCGCGCAGATCGTGACCGTGCCCGCCGACGCCCCCTACGACACCATCGACGAAATGGTCGAGTATGCGGCGGCCAACGGCGGCCTGATGTGCGGCATCCAGAACCAGGCCAACAGCCACCTGATGAGCGCGACCCTGGCCGACAAGGTCGGTCTGGACACCATCTATGTGGAAGCCGGCGGCTCCTCCGACAAGATCACCGCCATGCTGGGCGGCCAGATCGACTGGGCCCTGCTGAGCGACCAGTCTGCGCATGACTATGTCGAAAACGGCGACCTGAAATACATCCTGGCCTGCGGCGAGGTTCGCGACCCCGTTGCCAGCGATGTTCCCTGCGAGGCTGAGCTGGGCATCGAGCCGACCATCACCACCTCCCAGACCTTCTGGTACCTGCCCCTGAACACCGATCCCGACATCGTGGCCACCTTCAATGCCATGATCAACAGCATGACCGACGATCCCGAGCTGCTTGCCGACCTGGCGAACCTGTCCACCGAAGTCACCACCATGACCCTGGAAGAGGTCTATGACTTCCAGATGGAAGTGGCTCGGCAGTGCAAGGAAGGCTTCGCTTCCATCGGCGTGGATGTCTCCAGCAAGAAATAACTGATTACCAGCTTTTTCATAAGTGTATGTTCTCCTACGGTGCAAGCGGGCGGGTTCTCGCCCGCTTGTACCGTATAAGGGGAACCCGGCCCCGTAAAACCACATGGAGAGGAGTCCTGTTCTTTGAAGAGCTTTTTCACAAAAGAACGCGTGATAGCGATCCCCTGGTTCGTTTTGAGCGTGGTCTACTTCATTTACATCGGTCAGATCCCCGCCAGCACCATGGCGGGCGACCCGGGCCCCACCCTGTTCCCGTATATCGCGGGCGGGCTGATGCTGATCTGCTCGGCCCTGCTGTTTGTCTTCCCCTGCAAAAAGAGCAAGCCCTGGCTGGATAAGGAAGGCAAGATCCGCCTTGTCTCTCTGTATGCCGTGTTTGTGATCTTTGTGGTCGGCTGCTGGGCGATCGGTTACACCATCCCCGCCTTTGTCACGCTGTACCTGGGCTGCACGATGTTCGCCAAATCCGCCGGCGAGGAGGTGCCGCTGTGGAAGCGCGTGGCGTACGCCGCCGCCGTCACGGTGGGCATCTGGTTCTTCTTCCACGTATTGCTGAGCTGCCAGCTTCCGCGCGGCGTATGGCGCGCGCTGAACATCCTGCCGCTGATTTAAGAAAGGAGGGGGACTATACAAATGGTAATGGAAGTATTAAGTGTGGTATTTAACCCCACCAATTTTCTCCTGATCTGCTTTGGCTCCATTGTGGGCATGATCCTGGGCGCGATCCCCGGCCTTTCCGGCGGTTTGGCGATCACCATCTGCCTGCCCATGACGTTTGCCATGGATCAGTACACCGCCATCTGCCTGCTGTGCGGCCTGTGGATCGGTTCCGCCTCCGGCAGCTTTGTCGGCTCCATCCTGCTGGGCATCCCCGGCACGGCCAACTCGCTGGCCACCACCTACGACGGCTACGAGTTCACCAAACAGGGCGACCCTGTCCGCCCGCTTTCCGCAGGTCTTGTCTCCAACTTTATCGGCACGCTGCCCTCGCTGATCATCGCCATGGTGCTCAGCCCGATCATTGCCGGCTGGGCCGTTAAGCTGGGCCCGTGGGAGTATTTCGGTCTGGCCTTCTGCGCCATCCTCATGGTCACCGGTCTGGCCAAGGGCCAGCTGCTCAAGGGTCTGATCGTGGCCGCTCTGGCGCTGATGCTCAACACGGTGGGCTACTCGCCCATCAGCGGCACGCCGCGCTTTGTTTTCAGCTACTATCTGGCCGGCGGTTTCAACATCGTTACCGTTATGATGGGTATGTTTGCCGGCCGTTTGATCCTGATGGAATACGCCCGCGGCGAAAAGGGCGCGAAGACCGAGGTCAAGGTCAGCCGCTTCCGCTTCCCGGCCAAGGACATCATGGATAACATCAAGAACAAGGTCATCCCGGTCTCCTTCTTCATCGGTCTGTGGATCGGTTTCCTGCCCGGTCTGGGCGGCTCGCTGGCCAACCTGATGGCCTATTCGCTGGCCAAAAACGGCTCCAAATATCCCGAAAAGTTCGGCACCGGCGTGATCGACGGCGTCATCGCCCCCGAGGTCGCCAACAACGCGGCCATGGGCGGCGCGGTCATCCCCTTTGTGGCCCTGGGCATCCCCGGCGACTCCATCACCGCCCTGCTGCTGGGCGCCCTGACCATTCAGGGCATCGAGGCCGGCCCGCTGATCTTCCAAAACCAGCCTGTGCTGGTCTACAGCATCTTTGCCGTGCTGATCATCGGCGCCACCTTCCTGGTCATTGTACAGGCCATTGGCATGCCGCTGATGCCCAAGCTGCTGACCATCCCGTACCACTATCTGTACCCCGCCATTCTGGTGCTGGTCTTCATCGGTGCGTACACCAACTCCAGCAACATGTTCATTATGTATATGAACCTGCTGTTCACGCTGGTCGGCGTTTTCCTGGAATATGCCGGCATGCCCATGTCCCCGTTCATGCTGTCCTTCGTTTTGGGCAGCATTGTGGAAAGCAACCTGCGCAAGGCGGTCACCTACGGCCGCGGCAGCTGGCTGCCCTTCCTGACCCGCCCCGTCTCGCTGATTTTGCTTGTTGTGGGCATCGGCTCCTGCCTGCAGCCCTACTTTAAGGACTGGATGGCCGCCATCAAGGCGAAGCGGGAAAAGGCGTAACGATCCCGAAAATATATCTTTTTTACGGCCTTTTTGCCCACCGGGCACGGTCCGGCGCGGGCGCTGCACCGCTGCACAGCGTCCGGCAAAAGCACGATTCGACATACGGCCCGCGAAAAGCGAGTGAACGGCACTTTTATAACGATCCAGGAGGTCTGCCATGCGTACGATCATTACCAACGCCCGCCTGTTCAGCGGGGACCACGTTTTGTGTGAGGACGGTTTTGTTACCTTTGATGAAAGCGGGATCCTGGCCGTCGGCCCCATGCCGCAGGCACCCGCCGCCGCAGAGGGCGACACGGTCATCGATGCCAGCGGCTGTACGGTGCTGCCCGGTTTGATGGACTGCCATGTACATATGGGCCGCGGCAGCACGCCGGAGGTCATTGCCGCCACCATCAGCTCGGACGCCGGCAAGCTGCTGCGTTACGGCGTGACCACCGTGCGCAACGCCGCCGAGCCCAACAATATGGACCTGCTGGTGCGGGACCTCGTCGAGGAGGGCGCTGTGGAGGGTTGCCGCATTGTAGCCGCCGGCCGCCCCTTTGGGATCACCGGCTGCGGCTGCCCGGATCCCTCCTACGCGGTGGATACGCTGGACGAGATGCGCAAGGCAGCCCACCAGCAGCTGAAATGCCGGGCAGACTTTTTAAAGATGAGCGCGACCGGCTCGATGGGCGGCAGGCATTCGGTCATTGGGGCCGCGCTGCTCAGCGAGGATATGATGCGCGTGGCGGTGGAAGAGGCCACGCGCTGCGGCAAATACGTGATGGTGCACGCCACCAACACCTGCTACGAAGCCGCACAGAACGCAGCCCGCGCGGGCGTGCGCTCCATCGAGCACATCCAGATGGATGAGGAAACCGCCCAGATCATGAGGGAACACGGCACCTATTACTGCCCCACCATCGTCATGCGGTGGAGCATCATCCACAGCACCGAGCCGGAATACGCTTAGGAACTGTCACAAAATTGATTTGCCGTTTGGCCGGATAATGTAGTTCCATT
>CAZYAX010000042.1:0-8724 GCA_964646195.1 uncultured Faecalibacterium sp.
TCGGCACGGCTCGCTTGGCAATCTGCATACCAGATTTATTCAGAGCTTCCTTAAATCTACAAGTGTTCTGAATCCGGTATATTATTATGATGAGTTCTTCAGGGAAAATTTAAATGGTTACAGTAGTACAGGTCGGCAACTCTCGTCTGGTGTGGACACTCAAGATGCCACCAAAGTTAGAGTTGGCTTTAAAAATGTTTGGCTGATGGCAATTTCAGGAGATTACTGCGTTTTTGAGAATGATTCTATTATCGTTGAAATGGAGTGATTTGTGAATGAAAAAAATTCAAAACTTTTTCTCAGATCTTCGAGTAAGCGAGTTGCCAATAAATCAAATTTATGAGTTGTTCGATTTAAGTAATAAGGGAAAGGATATTTCTCCCTATAAAATCGACTACTCGTTCAATAAGGATGCTTTAGACGAACGTAGATTAGGAACCTACGAAAGATTACTTGAACTCAACAATGAAGTGGCCGTTTTGTTTAAGAATGGACAAGTTGTTGCGCTGATCGGCTATGTTGTACAGCAGGAATAGATTAACTCGATTGGATCGTGTCCGATACACTGTGCTCTTTTTATAACAGGCGGACAAAGACCGCCGCTTTGGGGAAGTAACAACGTCTAAAAATTTTCAGCGAATATTGTAAAAACCGCCAGACGCATTTTGATGATGTGCCTGGCGGTTTTTAGGTATAGATGCCTCACTCCACCCAGTCGCGCGCTTCCTGCTCGCTGCACAGCACATAGTGCTCCGGGCGCAGCTCGCGCCATGCCGGGGCCTGGGCGGTGTAGTCGTGCATGGCCGGGTCATAGACCAGCAGCTTTTTCACCCGCTCGCGGCGGGGGTCCGGCATGGGGATGGCCGACAGCAGCGACTTGGTATAAGGGTGGATCGGGTGGTTCACCAGCTCCTCGGCGGCGGCCAGCTCCACGATGTCACCCTTGTGAATGACCGCGATGCGGTCCGAGATGTAGCGCATCACCGAGAGATCGTGCGCGATGAACATGTAGGTGATGCCGCGCTCCTTTTGCAGATGGCGCAGCAGGTTGAGCACCTGCGCGCGGATGGACATATCCAGCGCCGAGATGGGCTCGTCCGCAATGATGAACTCCGGCTCCACGATCAGCGCGCGGGCGATGCCGATGCGCTGGCGCTGCCCGCCCGAAAATTCGTGGGGGAACCGGCTGGCAAACTCCGGCAGCAGGCCCACGTCCAACAGGGCCTGCCGTACCAGCTTGTCCCGCTGCTCCGGCGTCAGGTCCTTGCGCACGTTCATCAGGCCCTCGCCCACGATGTAGCTCACCTTGGCGCGCTCGTTCAGCGAGGACTGCGGGTCCTGGAAGATCATCTGGATCTCCTTGATCACCTGCCGGTCCAGCGCGTGGGGAATGCGGCCGTTGATCTTTTGGCCCTTGTACAAAATTTCGCCGCCCGACGTGGGGATGATACGCATGATGGCGCGGCCGATGGTCGTTTTGCCGCTGCCCGATTCGCCCACGAGGCCAAAGGTCTCTCCCTTGTAAATATGAAAGCTGGCGCTGCGCACCGCGCGGTACTTTTTGCGGCCGGAGCCATAGGTGACTTCGAGGTCTTTGACCTCCAGCAATACTTCCCGTTCTTCCATGCTCACAGCCTCCCTTCGCGCAGCATCTTCACCACCGCGGGTGGCTCGATCTTGGGCGCGCGCGGATCCAGCAGCCAGGTCTTGGCCCGGTGGGTAGGGGAGACGTCAAAGTAGGGCGAGCGTTTGACAAAGTCGATCTTGAGCGCCTGCGGGTTGCGGGGCGCAAAGGCGTCGCCCTTGATCTCCACAAACAGGTTGGGCGGCGTGCCCTGGATGTTGAACAGGTCCTCGCCCTTGATGCCCATTTGCGGCATACTGGACAGCAGCGCCCAAGTGTAAGGGTGGCGCGGGTCGTAGTAGATGTCGTCCGAGGTGCCGATCTCCACGATGTCGCCCGCGTACATCACGGCCACGCGGTCCGCAATGTTGGCCACTACGCCCAGGTCGTGGGTGATGAGCACGATGGTCAGGTCGTATTTGACCCGCATCTCCTTGAGCAGCTCCAGAATTTGCGCCTGGATGGTCACGTCCAGCGCGGTGGTGGGTTCGTCGCAGATGAGGATCTGCGGTTTGCAGGCTACGGCAATGGCAATCACCACGCGCTGGCGCATGCCGCCCGAAAACTCATGTGGATATTGGTTAAAGCGCGTTTCGGCGTCTGCAATGCCCACGTCGCGCAGGTATTCCAGCGTTTTTTCTCTGGCGGCCTTGCCACGCAGGCCTTGGTGCAGCTGCACGGCCTCCATGATTTGCTGGCCGATGGTCTTGAGCGGGTTGAGGCTGGTCATGGGGTCCTGCATAATCATGGCGATCTCGTGCCCGCGCACCCTGAGCCAGTCCTTTTGCTTTTTCAGGCCGGAAAGGCGGATGGGCTTACCGTTGTCTGCGCCGTAGTAGTCGATGGTGCCCTCCGAGATAAAGCCGTTGGCGTCCAAAAGGCCCATAAAGGCCTTGGTAAACACCGACTTGCCCGAGCCGGATTCGCCCACGATGGCCAGTACCTCACCCTGGTACAGGTTCAGATCGATGCCGCGGATAGCACGCAGCACCTTGCCGCGCAGGTTAAAGCAGATGTTGACGTTGCGCGCGGAGAGGATGACCTTGTTTTGTTCCATACTGCATCCCTCCTTATTGCATATGGTTCTTCGGGTCGGCGGCGTCCGAGAAGGCGTTGCCAATCAGATAGAACGAGATGGTGACAAAGCTCAAAATGATGGTGGGGTACAGCAGTTGGTAGCGCAGCCCGGCCTGCATCATCACCTTGCGGCCATCGTTGATGAGGTTGCCCAGCGAAGGCACCTCCACCGAAAGGCCCAGGCCGATGTAGGTGATAAAAACCTCGCTGCCAATGGCTGCGGGGATGGTGAGCGCCATGCGCAGCATGATCACCGACACCAGGTACGGCAGCAGGTTGCGCAGCACGATGCGGAAGGTGGGCGTGCCGATGCAGCGGGAGGCCACGTTGTAGTCGCGGTCGCGGATGATGAGGATCTGGTTGCGGATAAACCGTGCCATGGCGATCCACCCCGTGATGGACATGCCCAAAATCAGCGTCTTGATGCTGGGGCTGGCCACATAGGAGATCAAAATCAGGATGATGGTGGAGGGGATGTTGTCGCAGATGTTGTACAGCTCGGTAAAGAGAAAGTCCAGCTGGCGTACATAGCCCCACAGCACGCCCACCGTAATGCCCACCACGGCCTCGATGAGCGCCACAAAAAACGCGATGGTCAGACTGGTGCGGGTGCCGGCCCAGATGCGGGCCCATAGGTCCTGCCCGATGGAGTTGGAGCCCCAGATAAAGCCGTTCTCGCCGGGGGCGACGTTGCGGTACTGGATGCCGGTGGCCGGGTCGATGCCGCAGTAGTTGGGATCCACCTGGCCGGGCAGATAGGGCTGGAGGAAGGCGAATGCCACTACCGCCAGCAGCGCGATCAGCAGCACCACGGCGAACCGGTTTTTGAGAAAGGCGCGGAAGGTGCTGCCCCAGTAGCTGTAGTTGGAGTAGGCGGTGGCTTCGGCCTGCTCGGCGCAAAAGCCGGCGGGGGTGAACAGCTCGTCCTCCGGCAGCTGCGCCCAGGCGGCGGGCCCGTCGGTCTGCAGGGTGTTCAGCTCGGCCTCCAGGTGTTTGGACTTTTCCTCTTTCATGCGGAACAGCATTAGCGGCCACCTTCTTTCTTGCCAAAGCTGATGCGGGGGTCAATGAGCACCATGAGCAGGTCGCCCAGGATCAGCCCGATGATGCCCACGCAGGCGTACAAAAGGACGATGCCCTGTACCATCGTGTTGTCGTGCCGCTGCACGCAGGTGACGAGCAGGCCGCCCATGCCGGGGATGCTGTACAGGCTCTCGATGTAGATGGAACCCACCACCGTGTTCAAAAACGCGGAAGGGATGTACTGCACCAGCGGCACCATCGCGTTGCGGAACACATGGTGCAGGGAGATATTGCCCTCGCTGACGCCCTTGGCGCGGGCGAGGCGCACATAGTCTTTGTTGCTCTCGTCCACCATGTAGCGGCGCAGCCACATGGCATAGAAGGCGATGTTGCCCAGGCTCATGGAACACACCGGCAATATCCAGTATTTCCAGTTGTCCGCGTCGAACAGGAGCCCGACGCCCAGCGCCGTGGTGCCGTACATCTGGATGTAGAGGTAGTATACTGCGGCGGGCACCGCCTGGATGAGGACGATGATGGCCGTGCCCAGCTTGTCCGGCCAGGCGTTCTTGAACCGGCCCATCAAAAGGCCCATAGGGATGCCCACGGCCAGCGAGAGCAGCATGGAGTACACGCCCATCTGGATGGAGATGGGCAGTTTTTTGGCCAGAATGGAGGTGACCGAGGCGTTCACCTTGTAAATATGGCTCACGCCCAGGTCCCCATGCAGCGCGTCGCGCCAAAAATGCGCGATCTGCACCGGCAGCGGGTCCAGCAGGCCCATGGCCTGCAAGCCGGCCTGGATCTGCGCCTCGGTCATTTTTTCGTAGTTTGCAAAGTAGCCCTCTTCCGGCATCAGCCGGAGCAGGCAGAACACGACCGTGACGATGATGAACAACGTGAGCACCGACCGCCCCAATCGTTTTGCCAGATATTTGACCATATCTGTCCGCACCCTTCTTTCTTGCTTAAACGTCCCCGTAACGATCAAAACGGGATAGGAATAGAATACACCAAAACTGCGGATTTTGGAAGTACTTTAGGAAAGAAAAGCGGCGGCGGGTAGGCAAAATGCAGGGACTTTGGCGTTTGCGGGGGCGGACGGAAGCGCTTGTGCACCATTCTCCCATTCCGTTGTGCGCCGGTTTGTGGTACAATAGCCTAAAACCGGCGCGGCGTTTTTTGCGCGGCGGGGCTGGTTGGGGATTTGCGCCGGGGCGGCCCACTTTGGAGCGCGAGGAGCGTATCTCGCAGCGCGGGTGGGCAATGCTGGCACGGCAGGGTCGCAAAAAGCGGCGGATGTGGGGAGGAAACGAAATGGAAAACAAGGTAATGGGCTCGATTGCGGAGATGCTGCTGCGTTTTACCAGCACGACGCCCACGCATGACTCGAACTATGAGATCGCGGAAATACTTTTGGCCAATTACGACAAGCTCAAGGAACTGTCCATCACGCAGGTAGCGGAGTTGTGTTTTGTCTCCAACGCGTCGATCTCACGCTTTTGTCGTTTTTTGGGCTTTGAAAATTTTAAAATGTTCCATCAGCACTTGAACAACGATTTTACGATGCGGATAGATTATTCACAGCCGTTCTGTGCGATGCTGCAAGGCAACCCCCAGATGGCACTGGCCGCCTACCGGGACGATCTGGTGGGTAACATCTATGCGACCATTACGCCGGAAAACATGGAGCTGATCCCGATCATTGCAAAAACGCTCCATGAGTGCAGCATGGCGGCTTTTTTCTCCCATCATTTCTTATGGGACGTCGGGCAGCATTTTCAGAGCAAGATGATCATAATGGATAAGCATGTAAAGGCGTATCTGGAGTATCCGCACCAATTGGAGTGCGCCCGGCAGTTGGACGCGAACAGCCTGGCTATCATCTGCTCGCTGGGCGGCAGCTATATGACCCGTTGCTCCGAAATTTGCGAAGTGATCCGCAAAAGCGGCTGCAAGCTCCTTATTATCACACAAAACCTCAGTGCACCCTATCTGAACAGCGCCGACTATATCCTCCAGTGCGGGCAGATCAACCGCAACGATGTGGGCAAATACGCGGCGCTGATGGCGGTGGATATGCTGCTGATGGAATATATGAAACGATACGATAAAAACGGGCTTTGATCAGAATAAAGCGGCAAGGCAGGGCCACGAGGCGGCGTACAGGGCGATCTGTACGCCGCCTTTTTTGCGCGAAGTTTTCATTTTTTGAAAATTTGAAATCGAATTTGAAAACACACGCCTGTGATTGTAAACAAAACAAGCGCCATGCGATGTATAATTTTAGTGTGAAGAGCGAATGACCAGACATGGCCAATCTGCATTCGCATAAGCATCCGTTTAACGATGAAGTGAGGTGTTAAAACAGCTTGAAACAATTATTGATTCGTGCCGATGACCTGGGATTCAGCGAAGGCGTGAATTATGGCATTGCAAAAGCAGTTGCAGGGGGATTGGTACGTTCTGTCGGAGTTATGACCAATATGCCCGCCGCAGCACAGGGGCTTGCCCTGCTGAAAGGTTTCCCCGTATGCTTGGGGCAGCACACCAATATTTGCACTGGTACGCCCTTAATGGATCCAAAGCGCATCCCGAGCATCTGTCAGGAAAACGGGGAGTTCAAGTCAAGCAAGGCTTACCGTGATGCGGCAAAAAACGGCAGAGATTTTGTGGTTTTAGAAGAAGTAATCCTCGAGATAGAGGCGCAATATCAGCGCTTTCGGGAGCTAACCGGACAGGAACCTGGATATTTTGAGGGGCATGCGGTCGCTAGCCCAACCTTTTTTCGGGGGCTGGAGATTGTGGCTGAACGCCATGGGCTCCCCTATCTGGCTATGTCAATGGACGGTTCCCCCGTGCGGTTTCGCAATACAGCGGTTTATGCCTTTCGCCCTCGTGATTTTAAGGCATATGAAGCAGAGCCGTTCACAGCGGTACAAGAGGCGGTGCAAAACGCCCACGAGGGCGCCTGTGATATGATGGTGTTCCACCCGGGCTACATCGATGCTTATCTGTTGGAGCATTCCAGCATGACGATTCCACGTGTAAAGGAAGCTGAGATGCTGTGCCGTCCACCGGTGCGGCAGTGGCTGGAAACGCAGCAGGAGGTACATCTTGTTACATATGATGATTTGAAATAATCAAAAAAGGAGTAGTAACTATGGCAACAAACAAGGAAATTGCAGAGCACGTATTAGAAGCGATTGGCGGCATCTCCAATGTAAAGGATGTAACGCATTGCATGACCCGGCTTCGCTTTACCCTAAACGATGATTCTATCCCCAAAGACGATGTAGTGCAAAAGATTCCTGGCGTTTTAAAGGTCATCCGCGGCGGCACACAGTATCAAGTAGTGATTGGGCCAAACGTGGGCAAGGTCTACGAAGAAGTGGGCAAGCTGCGCGGCATTGGTGCACAGGCCGGTGCCGTTGGCAGTTCGGCCCCCAAAGCTGCCACAGCGCCGAAAAAGCCGCTGACTCTCAAATCCGCCGGTGGAAATATCCTGAGCTATATGGCAGGCTGCATGACGCCAATCATCCCGGTGCTGCTGGCGGCGGGCTTGTTCCGCACCATGAGCGCTGTGTTTGGGCCCGAGCTGCTGGGGTTGCTCCAGCCCGAGAGCGACGTTTACCTGCTGCTGGATTTTGTATATGACGCCGCATTTTATTTCCTTCCTATTTTGGTAGGCGTCAACGCTGCCAAACAGCTGGACATCAGCCCTATGATGGGTGCTTTTATGGGATGCATCCTCCTCGCGCCGGATTTTGTGCAGATTGCAGGCAGTGGCGAACCCTTTACGGTGTTTGGTATTCCTTGCCGGACAGCAAACTATGGGCAGACCGTTATTCCGGCCATGTTGTCGGTATATGCGCTGAGCCTGATCTACAAATTCTTTAAAAAGATCATGCCAGATGTACTTACAACTGTATTTACCCCGTTTGTGACCATGCTGGTCACAGTGCCAGTCTCGCTGTGTCTGCTTGCGCCTCTGGGTTCCATTATTGGCGATGCGATCAGCGGCGGCTTGGCATGGTTTGGCCAGAACACCGGTTTTGTGGGTGTGGCTGTAATCGCCGCCTTGTGGGAACTGCTGGTTATTACCGGCATGCACATGGCTTTGATGATGCCGATGATGGCGTCCTTCTTTGAGACGGGCATCCAGAGCGGACCGTTGCTGGCAGGAGGCTTTGCCACCTGGGCATGCTATGGCGTTGCGCTGGGCGTTGCGCTACGGGCGAAAAACCGGGAGACTCGTTCCAACGCGGCAGGTTGCTTTGTTTCTGGTATTTTGGGCGGTATTACAGAGCCTACGATTTACGGCATTTGCATGCGTTATAGCCGGTGCTTTGCTGCTATGATGGTGGGAGGCTTTGTTGGCGGCGCATATGCAGGCTTGTTTAACGTCTGCGCCTATGCGATTACCAGCCCCAATTTTTTGGCTTTGCTGAGCTATAGCGGTGGCACCACGGCCAATTTGGTCAACGGTATTATTGCCTGCGCACTATCTTTTACATCTGCAACCGTTGTAACCTATTTGTTCGGCTTTAGCAAAAAGGAATTAGAAGGGTAATAGAGAATGAAGAACAATCAATTTCCTGATGGCTTCCTCTGGGGCGCCGCAACCAGTGCTTTCCAGGTAGAGGGCGGCTACAACGAGGGCGGCAAAGGCGTGGCCACCACCGACCTGGGCGTGCGCCAGCCTGGTATAGCGGACAACAAGGTGGCTGCCGACCACTACCACCACTGGAAGGAAGACGTAGACCTGATGGCAGAACTCGGCCTCAAGGTTTACCGCATGGGCTTTGCCTGGAGCCGCATTATGCCGGACGCCAGCGGCAAGCCCAACCCCGAGGGCCTGGCCTTTTATGACCGGCTGATTGATTACCTGCTCCAAAAGGGGATCGAGCCGCTGGTCACGCTGTACCACTTCGAGTGCCCTCAGGCGCTGGTGGATGCGTTCGGCGGCTGGATGAGCCGCAAAATGGTGGATGCCTATG
>CAZYAX010000043.1:0-8691 GCA_964646195.1 uncultured Faecalibacterium sp.
GAAGGTGGTGGCGGGAGCGGGGTCGGTCAGATCGTCGGCGGGGACGTAGACGGCCTGGACCGAGGTGATGGAGCCCTTGCGGGTGGAGGTGATGCGCTCCTGGAGAGCGCCCATCTCGGTGGCCAGTGTGGGCTGGTAGCCCACGGCGGAGGGCATACGGCCCAGCAGTGCCGATACCTCGGAGCCCGCCTGGGTGAAGCGGAAGATGTTGTCGATGAACAGCAGCACGTCCTGGTTCTTCACATCGCGGAAGTATTCCGCCATCGTCAGGCCCGAAAGCGCCACGCGCATACGGGCTCCCGGCGGCTCGTTCATCTGGCCGTAGACCAGCGCCGTCTTGTTGATGACGCCGCTCTCGCTCATCTCGCCGTAGAGGTCGTTGCCCTCACGGGTGCGCTCGCCGACACCGGTGAACACCGAGTAGCCGTTGTGCTCGGTGGCAATGTTGTAGATCAGCTCCTGGATCAGCACGGTCTTGCCGACGCCGGCGCCGCCGAACAGGCCAATCTTGCCGCCCTTGGCGTAGGGGCAGATCAGGTCAACGACCTTGATGCCGGTCTCCAGAATTTCGGTGGTGGATTCCTGCTCCTCATACGAGGGGGCGGGGCGGTGGATGGGCCAGTAGGCGTCCGGCGTGGGCGCGGGCTTGTTGTCCACAGGCTCGCCCAGCAGGTTGAACACGCGCCCCAGACACTGCTCACCCACGGGCACCTTGATGGACGTGCCGGTGTCGGTGGCGGGCGTGCCGCGCACCAGGCCGTCGGTGCTGCTCATGGCGATGCAGCGCACTACGTTGTCGCCCGTGTGCTGGGCTACCTCCACCACCAGCTTCTGGCCGTGGTTGTCAATCTCGATCGCGTTCAGCAGCTCGGGCAGCTGGCCGTCCGCGAACTGGATGTCCAAAACCGGGCCGATGACCTGAATCACCTTGCCGGTATTTTTCTCGGACATAGGCTACACTCCTTACGTTTTGTTTTTTCAGTTCTCCGCGCCGGCCACGATCTCGGTGATCTCCTGCGTGATGGCGGCCTGACGGGCGCGGTTATAATACAGATTCAGATGCTCGATCATCTCGCCGGCATTCTTGGTGGCCGCGTCCATGGCGGTGCGCCGGGCGGCCAGCTCGCTGGCAATGCTCTCGCACAGCGCGCCGTACACGGTGCCCGCGATGTACTCCGGGATGATCGCGTTAAAAACTTCCTCGCTGTTGGGCTCGTACAGGATCAGGTCGCGGTTGGCGGCCCGCTTCTGCTCCTCGGTGGTCTCCAGGGTGAGCGGCAAAATGGGCACGACCTCGGCGGATTGGGTCATCATGGACACAAACCGGGTGTAGCACACCTTGACCGCGTCGTATTCACCCTTTAAAAAGCCGGCCGCGATCCGGCGCGAAAGCTGGAAGCAATCGCCCACCGATACGTCCGCCGCCACGCCGTAATCCTGCGAGACGACATCCACTCCGTGGTGGAGGAAATATTCCAGTGAGCGCTTGCCGATGGGCAGCACGCACACCTCGCCCTCCTGCGCCATAGCCAGCCGCAGCACGTTGGAGTTGTAGCCGCCGGCCAGGCCGCGGTCGCCCGCAATGACGATGAGCAGCGTCTTTTTTACCTCGCGCGGCTGCATATACGGGCTCTGGAACTCGATATTGATGGCCGAGATATCGCTCAGCGCCTTGTGCAGCACCTCAAAGTAGGGGCGGCTTTGCTCCACCCGCTCCTTGGCGCGGCGCATCTTGGAGGAAGCCACCAGCTCCATGGCCTTGGTGATCTGCATGGTACTCTCTACGCTTTTAATGCGCAGCTTGATGTCCTTCATGGAACCTGCCATGCGTGAACCTCCCTCCTATCAATGCGCTTTGATAAAGCTCTGGGTGTAATCCGCCAGCGCAGTTTTCAGGTTTTCCTCGGTGTCCTTATCCAGGTTGCCGGTGGTGCGGATAGCCTCCATGGCCGCCATGCCCTGGGCGTTCGCATCCAGGAACTCGTACAGGCCGCGCTCATACTCGGCCACATCCGGCACCTTGACCTCACCCAGATAATCATGGATGGTTGCATACAGGATGGCCACCTGCTTTTCCACCGCCACGGGGGCGTTGCGGTTCTGCTTGAGCACCTCCACGATACGCTCGCCCTGCGCCAGACGCGCCTTCGTGTCGGCGTCCAGATCGGAGCCGAACTGCGCGAAGGATTGCAGCTCGCGGTACTGAGAGTAGATCAGCTTCAGCGTACCGGCCACCTTCTTCATGGCCTTGATCTGGGCGTTGCCGCCCACGCGGGACACCGAGATGCCGGGGTTGACCGCGGGCATGACGCCGGAGTGGAACAGCTCCGTCTCCAGGAAAATCTGGCCGTCGGTGATGGAGATGACGTTGGTGGGGATATAGGCCGAGACGTCGCCGGCCTGGGTCTCGATGATGGGCAGGGCCGTCAGGCTGCCACCGCCCAACTCGTCCGAGAGCTTGGCCGCGCGCTCCAGCAGACGGGAATGCAGATAGAACACATCGCCGGGGTAGGCTTCACGTCCCGGAGGACGGCGGATCAGCAGCGACAGAGCACGGTAGGCCACGGCATGCTTGGAAAGGTCATCGTAGATGATGAGGACATGCCGGCCCTTGTTCATAAAGTACTCGCCCATGGCGCAGCCGGTGTAGGGCGCAATATATTGCAGGGGCGCCAGCTCGCTGGCGGTGGCCGATACCACGATGGTATACGCCATGGCGCCGGCCTCGCTCAGCGTCTGCACGAGGTTTGCCACGGTGGAGCGCTTCTGACCGATGGCGACGTAAATGCAGATGACGTCCTTGCCGCGCTGGTTGATGATGGTGTCGGTGGCAATGACCGTTTTACCGGTCTGGCGGTCGCCGATGATCAGCTCGCGCTGGCCGCGGCCAATGGGGATCATGGAGTCGATGGCCTTGATGCCGGTCTGGAGCGGCTCCTTCACGGGCTGCCGCTCGATGATGCCGGGGGCGCGGCTCTCGATGGGGCGGAACTCGCCGGTCTCAATGGGGCCGGCGCCGTCGATGGGCTGGCCCAGCGCGTTGACCACGCGGCCGATCATGGCGTCGCCCACCGGCACGGACACGACCTTGCCGGTGCGCTTGACCACACCGCCTTCCTTGATGCCCGCGTCGCTGCCCAGCAGAACGATGGAGACGGAGTTTTCCTCCAGGTTTTGCGCCATGCCGAATTCGCCGTTCTCGAATTGCAGCAGCTCGCCGGCCATACACTGTTCCAGGCCGCTTGCGCGCGCGATGCCATCGCCAACCATGATGACCATACCGGTCTCGCTCTGCTCAATGACGTTCTCATAATGCTTGATCTGGGAACGGATGATCTTGGAGATTTCCTCAGGTTTCAGTTGCATCTTTGTGTGTTCACCACTCAATTCTCAAAATTTCACTTGCAATGCCCCGCAGGGCGTTCGAGCAATACCCGATGGGCGTTCAAAGCGTCGCGTTTGCAATGCTGTCGTACAGGGACGCAAGGCGGTGGCGCACGGTGCCGTCCAGCTGCACGCCCTCCATATCCAGGCGGATGCCGCCCAGCACGGACGGATCGACCTTTACGCTCAGGTCGATCTGCTTGCCGGTGATCTCGGCCAGGCGCTCGTGCAGCCGGGCCGTCTGCTCCTCGGTGAGCGGCACGGCGGATACCGCCGTCGCCTCCGCGATGCCGTGGGCTTTGTTGTAGCGCACGCGGAACGCACGGGCGCAGCCGTTCAGCTCGCGCAGCGTGCCGTTCTCGCACAGCAACTTCAAAAAATTCAAAATATAGGGGTGGACCTGCCCGCGGAACGCCTCGTCCAGCAGGCCGCAGCGCTCCTTTTTAGGCAGGTTCGGCATACTGAGCAGATGCAGGTAGTCCGGCTCCTGCCGCAGAAGCGCCGCCGCGGCGTCCAGCTCCTCTAAGAGCTGGGCCTCGATGCCCTCCTCCGCAGCAAGGTCATACAGACTGCCGCCGTACATCTTCGCGGTCTCGGTCATGATGCTTCACCCACATTTCGGATAAATTCATCGATCAGGTCCTTGTGATCATCCTCTTGGATCTCACGCTCCACGACCTTGGAGGCGATCTCCATGGCGATGCCGCCGATCTCGTCCTTGATCTCGTTCACTGCCTTCTTCTTTTCCTGCGCGATATCCGCCTCGGCCTTCTGCTTGAGGGCCGTTGCCTGAGCGCGCGCCTCGCTCAGCAGCTCCTCGCTGCGGGCGGTGGCGGTCTTTTGGGCGTCGGCCACCAGCTGGTTGGCCATTGCTTTGGCCTCGGCTATGTTCTGCTCATACTCGCTCTTAATGGCGTTGGCCTCTGCCTTGGTCTGGCGCGCGTCGGCCAGCTCTGCGTCCGCACGGCGGCGGCGCTCGTCCAGCACGGCCAGCACCTTGTCCAGCAGCAGCTTTTTAAACAGCACCATCTGGATGAGCAGGTTGCAAATCTGGCAGATCAGGGTAAACGGGTCGATCGTGACCAGTGACTGATAAACCGTATTCATCGTCTAATTCCCTCCTTTGCATACTAAACTGCGTGCGAAGGGAGATCAGCTCAGCATTTTCAGGAAGTTGCTGGGTGCAAAGAAGATCAGCAAAAGGCCGGTGACGAAGCCGTAGATACCGGTGGTTTCGGAAAGCGCGACGCCCAGGATCAGGGTGCTGGTGACGTCGCCCTTGCACTCCGGCTGGCGGCCGATGGCCTCACAGGCCTTTGCGACGGCGTTGCCTTCGCCGATACCAGGGCCGATACCGGCGATCAGCGCCAGACCGGCGCCGATTGCGCAGCCCGCCAGAGTGATACCTTTTGCCAATACAGTGTAGTCTGCCATAATAGTGAACCTCCAAAAAAATAATGTTTTTCCAGCCGCCTGCGCCGTTTAGTCGTTGCCTGCGGCCTGTTTGATAAAGATGGTTGTCAGCGTACAGAAGATAAACGCCTGGATGCAGCCGCCGAACCAGTCAAAATACAGGCTGGTGATGGCCGGGATACCGATATCCAGGAAGGGGAACCGGACCAGCATCTCACCCAGCGCGCCGGGCAGCAGCCCGAACAACGCGTGGCTGGCCGCCGCCAGCGCCGCATACAGCAAAGCGCTGATGACCGTGCCGGACAGGATGTTGCCGAAGTGACGGAAGGCCATGCTGATGGGGGTAAACGCCTCCGAGATCACGTTGATCGGCGCCATCACAAAGATGGGGTCCAGGAACCCTTTCAGGTAGCTGCCGATGCCGTTCGACTTGATCTTGTAGAAAGTTATCAGCACAAAGACCAGCAGCGCCCAGCCCAACTCAGTGGAGAGGTCGGCCGTGGGGCTCCAAAGGCCCAGCAGGCTGATCAGGTTGGACACCACACTGGAAGCGAACAGCGCGCCCACCAGCGGGATAAAGTGATCGAAGTTCGTGCCCATGTTGCCATGCACGAAATCGACCAGCTTTGTCACCGCCAGCTCGGCCACCGCCTGCTTGCGGCTCACGTTTTCCACCGTGAGCCCCTTGCCGAGCCACCAGCACAGCGCCGTGATGATCGCCATCACGATCCAGCTCATCAGCAGGGTCTGGGTGATCTTTATCTCCCCAAACAGCGGGACGTTCTGGAAGGTGCAGAGGACCTTTGCGCCATTGATTGAGACATCCATAGTATTTCAATTCACCTCGATTCTCCGTCCAGGGTGTTTTCCTCATCGGGCAAAAGCTCAGGCTCGTCCTCTCCTTCCTCCTCCGCACCGGCGGAAGCGGAACGGGGCTGTTCGGCCTGATACTGGCCCGTAAGCTGCAAATAATAAATAACGGCCCGCGGGAACAAAAGCGGCACTGCGCCCGCGATCACATGAAAGCAGGGCAGCACGAACGCCAGCACGACCCACGCGGCCTGCACCGTGAGCCGCAGGTTATACGACAGCTGCACGATGGCCTTGGAGCGGCTCTTATCATCGGCCACGGCGGCGGCCTTCTGCACCATGAGGCACAGCGCGGCAAAGTTGCCCACGGCCACCGCGTCGCCTACCAGACTGCTCAGGATGACGCGCCCCGTGAGCCCGCCGAAACCGGCCACGCCCAGCGCCGCGAACACCACCCACATCACTGCGGTGAGCAGAGCCGCACCGCCGGCAATGCGGCGTATCTCTTTTTTGGAAGCGGGTTGGAACATTTTTTAAAATCCTCCCGGTCGTTTTTTACAATTTCATACGTTTGGGATCCTTCTGAGCAGATTCGGCTATCACCCCAGCGCACATTCCGGATTCGACCAGAACCCCCCGTTCATTGGTGCTGGTTAAAACCGCGTCGCTTTTGCTGCGCGGCCTCGCGCTCGGCGCGTTTCACCATCATGCGGCCAAAGCGCAGCAGCGTACTGGCCGCGCAGGCGACGCCCACCAGAAAGGCCGGCAGGTACAGCCACACCGGCCAGCCCCAATGGCTTACGGCCCACCAGCAGCCGCCCACCAGCGCCACCAGTGGCACCAGCATGGACAAGCCCAGCTGGGTGAGCCAGATGAGATCCTCCAGAGCTTTATAGATCGAATCCATACCGCACCGCCTTCCCGGCCTTCCGGCTTGTATTATAAACCAAGCGATTTCCGTTTTGTATTGCAGGGCCATAATCCGGCCAAAAACGGGCGCACCAAGAGCGGGCATACAAAGTATACCAGCTCTATTTATTTAGTATATCAAAAATATGGAACAATTCAATGAAAATTTGTGTTGTATCCAAGGAAAAGTTGCAAAATGTTCAAATTTTGGAGGGACAGCGGCGCGGGAGATCGCGCAAGGAGGGGGCGGAGTTGCGGTAAATGCCGTTTGGAACGGGGCAGGTTACCGCGGCTTTGGGCGGGGTATTCCCCTGCAAAAAGAGCCCGGGCTTGCAGCACGCCCCCACACCCGCACTCGTGGCACTTGCAAGGTTACCGGAACCTTGTGCAGAATGAGGCAGCTTTTATGCGTTCCGGGTTTACTGCCGTCTCCCCTCGCTTGCATATAACCGCAAAAAGGCCCCACCGCCTCGTCCCAGGCAGTGAGGCCCATTATTCCAGGAATCTCTTGCGCCTTCCGCTCAACCGTCAAACCGCAGCGAAAGCCTCGCTATGCATTCCGGCCGCTGTGTCTTACCACAGATTCGCCGTCTCGTTGTACAGGCCCTCGTAGCTCTTGGCCGAGACGTCCCAGCTGAAATCGCACTCCATGGCATACTTGACCAAGTTGGCCCAGTTCTCCTTGTCCCAGTAGGAGTCCTTGGCGCGGATGCAGGCGTCGTACAGCTCGTGGGCGCTGTAGCCCGCGAAGGTGAAGCCGTTGCCCTGGCCCTTGGAGGAGTCCTTGATGGAGTCGCGCAGGCCGCCGGTCTCGCGGATGACGGGAGGCGTGCCGTAGCGGCAGGCCACCATCTGCGCCAAGCCGCAGGGCTCGCTCTTGGACGGCATCACAAATACGTCTGCGCCCGCGTAGATCTGCTGGGCCAGCTTGCTGTTAAAGCCGATGTAGGTGCCCACGCGGCCCGGGTGCCGGGCTGCCAGCTCGGAGAAGAACGCTTCGTACTGGCTCTCGCCCGTGCCCAGGATCACCAGCTGGATGCCCTGGTCCACCAGGCCGTCCGCGATGCTCTGCACCAGGTCGAAGCCCTTCATGCCCACCAGCCGGCTCACCATGCCAAAGACAGGGCTGCCGTCCTTCGCCAGACCGAACCGGTCCTGCAGGGCTTCTTTGCACTTGGCCTTGCCGTCTGCAAAGGTGGCCGCGTCGTAGTTGGCGGGGATGGCGGGATCGGTGGCCGGGTTGTTGGCCTCCATGTCGATGCCGTTGAGGATGCCGCACAGCTTGTACTGCTTTTCACGCAGCAGCGCGTCCAGGCCGTAGCTGAACCACGGATCCAGGATCTCCTGCGCGTAGGTGGGGCTGACGGTGGTGACCTTGTCGGCCGTCTCGATGGCGCCCTTCATAAAGTTGGCGCAGCCGTCATATTCCACAATGTGCTGGTCGCGGTGGCCGATGCCGCAGGTGTCCTCCAGAATGTCGGTGCCGTACTTGCCCTGATAGGCGATGTTGTGGATGGTGAAGACGGTCTTGATGCGGTTGAACTTGTCCAGATGGCGGTAGTACAGGTTCAGGTACACCGGCACCAGCGCGGTCTGCCAGTCGTTGCAGTTGATGATGTCGGGCGTGAAGTCGATGTAGAACAGCGTCTCCAGCACCGCGCGGGAGAAGAAGGCGAAGCGCTCGCCGTCATCGTAGAAGCCGTACAGGCCCTTGCGCTTGAAGTAATACTCGTTGTCCAGGAAGTAGTAGGTCACACCGTTGTACTCGGCCGTGAACAGGCCGCAGTACTGGCTGCGCCAGCCCACGGGCACCGAATAGTTGGTTACATAGGTGAGCTGGTCGCGCAGCTTGAGGTCGCCGTACAGCGGCATGATCACGCGGGCGTCCACGCCGTCCTTGACCAGCGCCTTGGGCAGAGAGCCGGCCACATCGGCCAGGCCGCCGGATTTGGCAAATGGAGTCGCCTCCGAAGCAGCATACAGGATTTTCATAAGTGTTCCCCCTTAAAGAGTCTTGTTCGTCCTTCCCCGTGTTCATACCCCAGGAGCTTCCGGATCTGTCATGCCTGAAGCGCCGGCACACCGGCGCCCCCGATGGGTCCGGGGCCTGCGGTATTTATACTAAGGGACCTCTGAACAAATCACGCCCTTCGGGCTTGGCACGCATCTTGCCGG
>CAZYAX010000044.1:0-8575 GCA_964646195.1 uncultured Faecalibacterium sp.
CCGGCAAGATGCGTGCCAAGCCCGAAGGGCGTGATTTGTTCAGAGGTTCCCTAATCCTCTAATCCTCCAGCCCTCTAACACCTTCAAACCCCAAAAATGGCCCTCCAAAAAAGTCCGCCCGGCGCGCTCTTGCGTTCTCCGGGCGGACTTTTGCCGCTCTATGCCTCTATTTTTTGGCTTTTTTACAGCTGCCGCAGGATCTCTTCGATCTGCTCGTCGTTGTACCCTTCGGCCGCCAGCCCCTTGCGGATGGCCGCGTCGCTCTTGCCGTTGGCCCGCGCCCGTGCCGCACCGTAGGGCACCGGCAGCATTGCATCTGCAATGGACGAGGCCGATCTTGCATTATTACTCAGCGCCGCCTGCACGCCGTTCAGTTTTTTGGCCACGGCGCTCACCGGAGTGGCCGCATAGGCTTTCGTCTGTGCGCTCCCGTCCTTTTCCTCCGGGGCTGCGCCAGTCCCTTGGGTGCTTCCGCTCTTGCCGGTGCTCTTTGCGGCGGCCGTCCTGCCGGACGTGCCCGTTTTGCCGGTGCCTCCGCTCGCACTTCCGGACGCAGTACCGCTGGCGGCCGCCTTCTGCACGGCCAGCTGATACTCCTTTTCCGCCATCTGGTTTTCCCACGCCTGCTGTTTCTGCGCATCCCGGTACCGCTCCTGTGTGTCGTAATAGTCACGCATCCCGGCCAGCGCATCCAGATAATCGCTGTAGGCGCCATAATCCTGTGCGTAGGCTGCATTATAGGCATCGGCCAGGTAATCCAGCCGGTCGTTGTACAGGTCCACATCCCTGTAATAGCGGTCCTGCGCGGCCTGCTCCTGCGTGGTGTAGGCCGCCAACTGGTCGTACAGGGCTTGCCCCTCGTCGTTGTATTCGTTCAGTGCCTGTGCATACAGGGCAGGCACAATGGCGTTCAGCTCATCCATCTGCTGCTGGTACGCCTGCTGCGCCGCGCTGGCCGCATAGCTGGAACCGTAGCCGCCTGTAAGGGCGGCCGCCTGAGCGGCCGCATCTTCAGAGGCAAGCCGTGCATTCTGCGTATAAACCTTGGCATACTGCTGGTACAGCGGGTCCGCACTGTAATCGTAGCGGAACGGCTCCCGCCCGCCCAGCTGCCCCAGCAGCGCGTCGATCTGCGGCTGGTATGCGCTGGTATAGCCGGTGGGGCTGCTCTGCTGCCACTCCCGCAGCGCCTGCGCCGCATCTTGCACATACCGGCCCGGCGAATAGCGTGCACCGGCCAGCGCGTTCTGCGCCTGCTCCTTGCTGGCAATGCCGCCCGCCGCATACCCGTTATTCCCGGCATACGGTGCGCCCGTGCGGTTTTGCGCCAGCCCTGCCGCGCCGCTTGCCGGCGGTGTGCGGGCCGCCGTTCTTTCTGCCCCAGACGCCGCACCGCCCGCCTGGACTTGCTGCACCGCCGCAGGCCGCTCCTTCTTGCGTTTCACTTCTGCCATGTTTCCTCCTTTTTCTCTCACGCCGTTCTCTGCCACGCGTAGATGGCCGTACCTGCGGACGGCGACGCATAGTCCTCGATCCGCTCCCACTGGCCGCCCAGCGCTGCGGCGGGACTTTGCTCCCCGGTGCAGCAATACACCGCCCCCACCGGATACGCCTCCGCCTGCGGGGCAAGGCTCTGCGCTGCGCCGGACGCCGCCTGCTCCAGCCGGGCCAGCCGCTGCGCCATTGCCGCCGAAAAATTGCTCTCGTCCAAATTGGCCAGAATATACTGCAATTGCTCGGTCTGCTGGAACAGATAGCTGTACACGGCACGCAGCGCCGCCTGCGCGCCGCTCTCCCGCCCTACCGGGGCGTTCAGCCGCGCCAGGCCCGAAAGATCTGCCATGGGCTCTCCCTCCTTGCTATTCCGGCATATTCAGAGCGCTGCCGCCCTCTACCGTGCGCTCCAGCGTGTGCAGCCGCACCTCGCCCACGCCGGAGATCCGCAGCCGCAGATGGTCGAACCGGCGCGGTATAAAGGGCAGCACCAACGGCGTGCGCCCCTCAAAGCTGCGCTCGTACACGGTCTCCCACGCACCGCTATCGTACTGCACCTCCACCTTGAGGCCAGCCCCGGCCTGCGCTTCCAGCCGCAGGGTGAGCCGTGCCAAATACTTATAGTCCCGCTGTGCCAGGCACAGATCGCCGGTCTCGGCGCTCCACGCCACAGTGCTTTCGGCCGTGCCCATGCCGGCACGATACGCAGTGGAGCCGTCCACCACCCACAGGCCGCCGTCTGCCGCCACAAAGAACAGATCGGCCCCCACGCGGGCAAAATCCAACGCCTGCACGCCGTCCTCCCGGTGCCAGAGGCCGCGCGCTTCATCGTAGCAGAACAGATGGTAGCGGCCCGCCGCGTCCGCCATGGAGACATAGTAGCCCTTGAGCGCACCGCCGCCCACCGCGCCGCTATAGCGCACATCGCCCAGCGCTGCTCCGGCCTGTACCGGCAGGCTGCCGTCGTACAACATGATGCCGTCGTCCGCCTTATAGTACAGCGTCTCGTTCAGCACGCACAGGCTCTTGGCGCTGCCGGGCTGCACGCCCCGGCAGCTGATGGCCGTGAGCTGATAATCCGCCGGCTTTGCGCCGTACAGCTTGTGCAGGGTGTTCTCCTTAAAAAACAGCACATACCCCAGGCAGGACGCCGCGCCGGTAAAGGGGCCGTCGCTGCCCACGGTGGCCGCATAGCTGTCCGCTGCGGTGCCCCGGTAGGAAAACCAGTTGGTGGGGTCGCCCAGCTTGCAGGCGTACACCACGTTCTCCGCACTGCTGCACCCCCACACGCGGTTGCCGCACTCGGTCACATAGTCCAGCTCCGGCACGCGCCGCCGCACGGTGATCTCGCCGCCGTCGTCGTTGCTCAGCCAGGAGCCATTGTACGCGCCGGTCAGGCCGTTGTTCCAGCGCACCTCAGTGCGCGTCTGGCGGAAAATGCCGTAATAATCCCGCGTGCGGCTTTCGGGCGCGGCGCTCACAACGATCCAGTCGTCCCCCTTCGCGTATACGATTTTGTCCCCGTCCAGATCGCGGGACATCCGGTCCAAAATCGTCTGGGATACGCCGGAGAGGGTCACGGTATCCCACTGGCGGAAGGCCGCGCCCAAGCCCGTGCTCTCGATGCGGCAATAGCCCAGATCCGCCGTCACCCACTGGGCCGCCGAGGCGTTGTACACCAGCAGCGAGCTGGAGGACGCTGTAGCCGACGAGCTGCCGGCTTTCTGCTTTAAAAACACATAGCCGTCGTCCGGGTCCTCCGGCTCCACCGTGCCGCAGCCATCCGGCTGGTAGGTGGTGCCCGCCTCGTCGCAGGCCTGGAAGCTCACGCCGTCCAGCCCTGCAATGCCGCCGGTGGGCGTTGCCCAGTTGGACTCCAGCGGTTCCAGCGTGCGGCTCACTGTATCAAAGCTGACCTTATCCGGGAAGATCAGCACCTTGGTGCCCATGCCGCAGAAGGTCTTGTCCGTGTCGCTCAGCACCCCTTCCAGCTGCACCAGCTCCTCCTCTGCACCGCTGCCGCCGGGCAGATAGCACAGCGTGGTGCCGTCTGCCCACAGCAGGCCGTTTTTGGCAAACAGCCCATGCGGCTTTTGCAGCACGGCCAACCTGCGGCGCGGGCGGCGGGGGCCCAGCGCGGGCCAATCCTGCGCCGAAAGGTTGGTCTCCTCGTAAAACTCTCCCTCCCCGCAGCCCGGCCCGTGGTGGTAGCCGCCAAAGGAAGTTACCAGCGTGCGGGTGCGCCCACGCGCCTTGAGTGCCGGCAAAAGCATATCCTGCCTCCTTTAAACGTAGGCGCGGGCGATGCGGGCGGCGGTCAGCTCGTCCTGCATCTGGCTGTGCTCCAGCACCTCCGCCACCTCGGCGGGCACCTCCACCTCTACGCCGCGTTTGAGCTGGTAGTTGCGCCCGTTCACGCTCACAAACATGTCGCCCTGGTATTTGCCGTTGTCCTTGAACAGCTTGATGCAAACCTTGTCGTTTTCCTTTTTCACTGCCATATCGCTTTCCCTTTCTGTTCCCGCCGCACCCACCCTCTTTTACAAAGCATTTTGTCACGTCAGCCTAAAAGACCGTATTCACAGGCGCGCCGCGCCGGTCCCTGCCGTTGTTTGCCGCCCTGCTTTACCGCCGTGGTCAGTTGGCCGCTGCGGTGGCCGAATAGCTGGACAGACTCTCGATACGCACCATGTACTGCTCCACCAGGCGCTCCGCGGCCTTCATTCCCTTCCAGCCCACGGAGGCGCGCTGGTTCAGCGGGTCGTCGCCATAGCCCAGCTGCTTGACGATGTGCTCCAGGCCGCCGCCCTCCAGCTCGGTCACGCCGTAGGCATGCGCGCCCAGCACCAGTGTGCCGAACACGGCATAGCGGTCCGCACCGTTGGCCGGGCAGGTGCTGTCTTTCCAGATCTTGGCCTCGCTGGTCTCGATAAAGCGGATGTTGCCCAGCTTGCCGATCTCTCCCTGGAAGATGCTCTGGGGATCGGCGTATTTGTGCACGTCCAGCCAATCGGGGTTGGTCTTGAGGTCGTAGGCCGCATAGGGGTGGATGATCGCCACATAGCTGTCGCCGATGGTATCTGCGTTCATCGCGCCCAGCTGGGCCGCCGCGCGGAAAAACAGCTTGGGGCTCAGCTTGCAGTCCAGCGTCAGTGCGGCGCGGCTGGTCACCTCGGTCTCGGTGCCGTCTGCGGCCACCTTGGGCGCGTAGATCACGTTGGTGCCGCCCGCCAGCACGTCGCGGGTGATGCTGTCCATGGTGCGGCCCGCCTGGCTGGCCAGGATCTTGGTGGCCTGCAGCACGTTGTTGTCGATGGCGGTCATGCTCAGCACGTCGGACAGCGGGGTCCAGCCACCGTACTGGTGCAGGTCGCTGGACACCGTAGACACGGTGAGGCTCTGGCCGCTGGGGGTCACGCCCTCGGCCAGCGGGGTGGTCGCTTTAGGCAGGCTGTCGTACTTGCGGAACTCAATGCTTTTGCCGCCGTTGGCCGGGATGGGGTAGTAGTCCGCAAACTGGTCGTGAACCAGCTTGGGCTCAGCCTGGTCGATGAGACGCTTCTCATAAAAGGTTTTCATCTCGGCGCTCAGCCCTGCCGAGCCAGTGGTGTTCATCTCGTCCGCAAACAGCTGCAAATCAAGGGCAGATACGCCGTATTCCATTTTGTTCATATTTCCTCCTTAGTTTTTGTGTGCAGGTTCGTTCTATATGCCAACGCTTTTCCACAAAGCGCCGTGCCTTGGTTAAAACATCTTCGGGGCCGCACATACCCGGCAAAACGCCTCCTGCGCGCAGCCGGTTCTTGCCTCGCTATAAACGCCGCCGAATCCGGCTCTGTTGCAGGCCGCGCCGGGCCGCGCAGTGGGAATGCGGCGTGTGCCGGCCGTGCCCCGCGCCCGCCTTCTCAAAAGCGGATCTTCTCCCCGTGCAGAACCCGCCGCTCGATCTCCTCCCGGTCGGCGCGGCTGAGGCTGTTCACATCGGTCTTTGTCACCGCCGCGCCGCCGGGCCGGGTGCCGTTTTCGGCGGCGCGCAGGCCGCGGCTCTCGATGCGGGCGGCCATGCCGCGCTCCACGGTGCGGGCCGTATGCTCCACCGCACGGCCCATCAGCTCCTGAAAGTGCGCCGCCTCGTACGCCTGCCGCAGCGGCACGCCCCGCAGCAGCAGGCTGGTAAAGGCCGGGTCCGCCTTGGCATCAGACAGACGGAATTCCGGGTACACCTGCTGCATCCGGGCCTCCTGCCGCGCCCAATCCGCCTGGATGGCCTGAACACGCGCCCTCCGTGCATCCGGCATCGGACGGAACGCCGGCCCCTCCTTCACCTCCGGGGCCTCTGCCTCCGGCTCCCCCTGCTGCGGCGGCTCCTGCTCCTGTGCCCGCAGCGGCTCCGTCATCGCCTGCGCCGGGGTACCCGCATTTGGCTGCCCGGCCGCAGCGCCGGCTGCCTTGTCAGCCCGGATACCGTCTGCTTCCGCCCCGGCCGGCTCCTGCACGCCGTAGCGCACGGCGGCCAGCGGATTTTCCTCCCGATAGGTCCCCGCCGCCTTGGCCTGCCGCAGCTCGGCGCGGCTCAGCTCCACCTTGGGCGCGACCTCCTGCTCCGGGGCGGCCGCTTCGCCGCCGTCTCCCCCGGCAAAAAATTGCAGATCCAGCTTGACGTTCTGCGGATACTGCCTTGCCAGCAGGTCGAACCCGGCCCGCACGCACTCGAACGCACCCTTTACCCGATCCTCGCAGCCCTTGCGCGGCATGGCCGTGATGGTGGTGCAGCCGCTCCCCTTTTTGCCGCTCACGTCAAATTCCTCCAGGGCCTGCTCGCCCATACCGGCCAGCATCGCACCCAGCGCCTGCACCAGCATACTCTCGGCGGCGCACACGATGTCCTTGCCCTTGGGCGCGTATTGGGCGTGGCCCTCCACGTCCAGCACCAGCCAGAGCTTTTCCTCCCCGTCCGGAGCCCAGCCCACTCCTTTCAGCATCTTTACCTCTGTCATTGTCCGATCCCTCCTGTTTTTCATACCGGCGCAGCAATGGACTGCGCCCGCCTGCGTGCGTTATCCACCAGGCTCTCGCCGGTGGCCTGCTTTTTTACAGGGCCCTTTTGTCTCACTGCGGCAGGAACCCCGCCCTTACCGGCGCCAAAGGCTGCGGCTTTATTGCGGGCCGGCCCGCCGCCCTGCCCGGCGATGATCGCCGCCATCCTCGCCAGCTGCTGTTGCAGCTGCTCCACCTGCCGGGCCAGGGTACCGTTCGTGCGCACCCGCTCCCGCACCTTCTCAATGCCCTCAAAGTCCATCATCTCCAGCGCAGCCAAGGCCGCATCCGCGTTGGCCGGGTTAAAAAAGCCCAGCTGATAGCATTCCTTGGCCGTCTCGTTCTGGCTCAGGCGGCTGAAGGTAGATTTTTTTGCCGCGGACACGATGATATCGAACACCGGCTCCCGGCTTCCCAGCTCCACGCCGCCCACCGGGCTCTGGGGCCGGGCCCGCAGCATCCGGCCCGAAAACTCCACGAACCGGCTCTCGCCTGCGGCTCCCACAATGCGGAACACCCGCGCCTCGTCGTAAAACTGGCGCATCAGCTCGATGACCAGATAGCACTCCTTGGTAAAGGCCCGGTACGCGCTCTTGAGCATATCGCGGCTGAGCTTGCTGCCCGCCTCCTGCAGGGCCGCGATGGCGCTGGCTGCCGTCACGCCGCTGGCGGTGCCGCCCTGGCTCAGGTCACGGTTTCCGCTCACCTCTTTCAGCTCCTCGATGCGGTTGTTCAGGTAGCTCAGCGAGTAGCCCTGCAGGCCCGCCGTCTGCATCTGGTGGAAGTTTTCATTGGTCAGCCGCCCGGTCACATGTACGATATCCCGCGAAAAATCGGCCAGCTCCTCCTCGTTCACTCCCGCCGTGTCGCTCAGGATGTACCGCTGCTTGGAGGCCAGCAGCACGTTTTCGTCCATGGCGTGATTCATCTTGTCGATAGAGGTCTGGCAGTCCTTCATCACGTCGATGTAGCCAAAGCCTGCCGGGCTGTCCTCCTCCACAAACAGTGTGTCGAACACAAAGGGATACTTGCCATGGTCGTAAAAGCCGCGCCGGGCCAGCTGGGGGTCGTTCTCGCTGGCGTACAGCACGATTCCGTTGCAGAATTTGCAATAATGCACCAGCGTGCGGCCTGCATCCTCTACCTTATAGTACCAGTCCACCACCATGCTCTTGCCGCTGGTGTCGATGGTGTCGTCGTGGATGTACTGCGCCACATCCAGCGTGCGGCCGGTGTGGCCCCGCAGCTGGGGCCAGCGCTCCTCCAGCCGCCTGGAGTCCTCCAGCGCCAAGCTGAAAAAGTGGGGCGAGTCCTGGATATCCATGATACCCGGCTCCCAGAACAGCATCAGCAGGTTCATGGGCTTGATGCTGATATCGCCCAGGCCGCCGCGCAGCGCCGGATCCCAGAACACTCCCTTGACGCCTGTGCCCTGCTTGAGCTTGCGCCACCAGGTATCGCTGTACACCTGCTCGTAGTCCGCCTGCTCCAGCAGCGCGGGCAGCACGCTGGACAGGATGCGCGCAGTCTCCTCGTCGTCCGCTGCGCGGGGCAGCACATCCGGCTCCGGATAGTTATCCATTGCGTCGGCGTGCTTGGACGCGATGGAGTTGAACAGCCACCCGCTGGACGGCTGCGGCTTGCCCTCCATCATGCGGTTGGAATACTGCTTCCAATGCGCCATCTTGAACCAGAGCTCATTGTCCACCAGGCGCCGGTCCAGCGATGCCTTGCCGGCCTTATACCGCTGCAAGATGCGCAGCGCCTCGGCCACCTCCGCCGGCCCGATGGGCGGCGCGGGCCTCACCTGCCGCAGCACGTCCGGAGCATTCTGTCGGTTCTGCCCATTCGCCCTGCTTTGCTCATCCAACTCGTTTTGCCCATCCGGCTCGTTCAGCGCAGCTCGTTGCGCAGCCGCTTTTGCAGCCAGCACCATAGCTCCAACCGATGGCAAAGCAGACTGCATCCCTTCAAATTCCCGTTCCATCTCGTCCCTCCTTGTTTTTTTTAGGGAAGCTCTGAATAAATCTGGTATGCAGATTGC
>CAZYAX010000045.1:0-8559 GCA_964646195.1 uncultured Faecalibacterium sp.
CGGCAATCTGCATACCAGATTTATTCAGAGCTTCCCAAGAAATCCGCAAAACAGGAGGACTGTGTATGAACTGGATCGTACTTGCTGTTGCACCCGTGCTGCTGGGCGCGCTGGCCGGCGCGCTGCTGGCCCCGAAAAACCGGGGCAAAAAGCCGGTGCAGGCCCGCTTTGCCGTTGCCTTTTCCACGCGCACCCGCGCGTGCGTGGGGGCCACCATGCTTGCCATGCTGCTGGTGCTGTCCGCCACGGCGCTGTGGGGCGGAGATACCGTGAGCCGTTATGCGCCCTTTTATCTGGTGTATGCGGTGTTCATCGGCCTGACGCTGGCGCTGCTGGCTTATATGTGCACCTATGCCGTGGAGGTGGACGGTGAGACGCTGTTGATCCACCGCCGCACCGGCAAGCCCCAGCAGCTGCAGGTGAGTGAGATCGGCCTTTTGGATGTGCACCAGTACGAGGTGCAGGTCTGCCGGGCCGACGGAACCAAGCTGTTTGCCCTGAGCATGCAAATGGAAAATCTGGATCTGTTCTTTGCCTGGACCCACAGCCATTCGTCCATCCAGGTGGCGGTGAATGGCAAGCGGATGGAAAAGGGAAAGCGCTGAGCGGCAGCGGAGGCTTTGTCTGAACAGGCCGGTGCGCCTGTCTGCTTGCCGGGCCGGGGGCTTTACGGCGTTTGCAATGCGTTGTTTTTCATCAAAAAGTCCACGGCGCGGTTGAGCGCCATGCGGTTGGAGATGCTCTGCCGCGCGGCGGGGTTGGAGCGCGCATAGGCGTTTTGCGCGCTGAGAGCTACCATGCGGCTGATCTCGGCGTCCAGCTCCGCCTCGGAGGGGAACAGCCCCTCGCTGCGGGCGATCTGCACCAGCACGATCTTTTGGGCCAGCGCCTGTGCTGCGCCCTCCCGCAGGCTTGCCTCCAGGCCGGCCTGCGTTTGCTGCGTCTGCTGCAAAAACCGCTCCAGCGGCAGATTTTGCTGAGCCAGGCGCTGGCGCAGCTCCTCCAGCCGCTGCTCGTACCCGGCCTGTATGGCATATTCCGGCGGCGTGGCCCCGGCCTCCCGGGCCAGCCGGTCCACCAGTGCGTTCAGCGCGGCGGCCGGGCTCTCCCCTGCCATGGTCTGGCCAGTGTAAGGGCCCAGCTGCACGCGGGGTGCAACGGCGAAGGTGCAGGCAGCGGCAAAGCCGCCGCCGTCCAGGTTCAGCAGCTCCGGCTCGGTGTCGGTGAGGGGGAACAGGTCTTCTTTGAAGCACACTTCGGCCCGGAGCGCCGGGAATTCGTGCAGCAGCAGGTGGTCGATGGCGGCGGCGCGGAAGGTGTCTGCGCCGTACTGGGCTTCAATAGCTTCCAGCGGGGCGCCACCCTCGGGCCAGCCTGCCACGGGATAAAAGCGGCGGCGGCGCTCGTAGAGCTCGTGTACGGCCGCCTCGTAGGCCGCGGCGTCCTCACGGACCTCCACGCGGCAGAGGGACGGCTCCGGGAATGTGATGCGCTCGATGTTCATAGTTGGGTACCTTTTCGTGAAAGACGGTGGGCTGGTTTGAAACTTTTTGGCCATGCCCGCCGTTCAAGTTTTTGTGACGGCAAAATATTTTCTCGATCAAAAGGGGCTGCTGCCGGAAAAGAAATTCTGGCAGCAGCCCCCATTGCAATCAGGAGCGTTGTGAATAAGGGATCATACCTGGTACCCCACCAGAGAGGGCAAAATAGTGCTGACGGCAGGGATAAAGGTGACCAGCAGCAGGGTGATGATCATGCAGACATAGAACGGCAGAGTGGCCTTGACAACCTTTTCCATGGGGCGTTTTGCCACGGCGCAGCCGATGAACAACACCGAGCCGACCGGCGGGGTGAGCAGGCCGATGCCGCAGTTGAGGATCATCATGATGCCGAATTGGATGGCGCCGATGCCGATCTCCTGCGCCAGGGGCAGCAGAATGGGGGTGGCGATCAGGATGATGGGGGCCATGTCCATGATGCAGCCGAGCAGCAGCAGGATCAGATCGATGAGCAGCGCGATGAGGATGGGGTTGGAGGTGAGGCCCTTAATGGCGTTGGCGGCCAGGGCGGGCACGTTCAGGTAGCTCAGGCAGTAGCCGAAGGCGCCGGAGGTGGCGATGAGGATCAGCACGATGGACAGGATGTCCACAGCATCGCCGATCACGCGCCATACGCCCTTCCAGTCCAGACCCTTGTAGATGAACACGGAGACGATCAGGCTGTACACGGCGGCGATGGCAGCGGACTCGGTGGCCGTGAAGACACCCACGACCACGCCGACCACGACGATGAGGATGGCGGCCAGCGCCCAGATGGAGGTGAACAGCTGCTTGATGAAGTTCACCAAATTGAACTTGTCGCCTTTGGGATAGTGGCGCTTTTTGGAGATGATGAAGGAGCCGATCATCAGGGAGACGGCCAGCAGCGCGCCGGGCACATAGCCGGCCATGAACAGCGCGCCGGCGGAGATACCGCCCGCAGCCGTGGTGTAGATGATCATGTTGTGGCTGGGCGGCACGAGCAGGCCCTCGCAGGAGGAGGTGATGGTGACGGCGGTGGAGAAGTCGGCGTCATAGCCCTGATCCACCATCATGGGGATGAGCATGGAGCCGAGGGAGGCGGTGTCGGCTGCGGCGGAGCCGGAGATGCCGCCGAAGAAGTAGGAGGCCACGATGTTCACCATGGCGAGGCCGCCGTCCATCCAGCCGACGAGGGAGTTGGCTAAGGCAATGAGCTTTTCGCTGATGCCGCCGCTGCCCATGAGCGCACCCATGGTGATGAAGTAGGGCACTGCCATGAGGGAGAAGCTGTTGATGGCCTTGACCATCTGCTGGCAGATGGTGACGATGGGCAGGCCCAGATAGGTGAGGCACAGCGCCGTGGAGATGCCGACGGCGTAGGCAATATGGAAGCGCAGCAGGATCATAACGAAAAAGCTGCACAGAAGGATAACGACAGCCATACTGGTAGTATCCATTACGCATTGCCCTCCTTTACAAAAAAGCCTTTGATGTGGTTATACAGAGCCTCCAGCTGGAATATGATGGTGAACACGCCGGACAGCGGCACCGGGAAGTAGAGCCAGAACTTGGAGAGGGTGGGCAGGCTGGTGAAAAAGCCTTTGGCCGTGGAGCAGTAGAGCCAGCCGTCCTTGACGAGGATAGCGGCAAAGACGAACACGGCGGCGTCGGCCAGAATATCCAGCACGCGCAGTACGGTGGCGGGCAGGTATTTGTCGAAGGCGTTCATGCGGATGTGGGCGCCGCGGCGCAGCGCGAGCGTGGCGCTGAGCAATGCCATGTAGATCATGAAGGTGAGGATAAGCTCGGTGCACCAGGCGGGCTGGTTTTTGAAGATAAAACGACCCACGACCATGATGGTGGCGAGGATGATCTCGATGATGAGCATGAGCTTGCAGATCACGAAGACGACCTTGTAGGCAAAGTCGTAGACGGGCTTGACCTTGTCCAGCTGCTTGAACAGATTTTCCAAAGTGATTCCCCCTTTGGCTTTGATGTGGAGGCCTCCGATCCAATCGCGGCCTTGCGCTTATACGCGCGGGCTGCGGCGGGCCGGGAGCCTGCAAATAAAAGGCGGGGCGGGAAGACTTCCCGCCCCGCCGCGGTTCAGAAAAGGGCAGCGCCGGCTGCACGGCCCCGAGGGGCCTGCGCTCTCCTGGCAGTGGATCGCTGCGTTAGGCCAGGTTCTGGATGGCGGTGTAAACGTCCTTCAGATCCTGGGTGCTGGTGTTGCTTTCGATGACGGAAGCAACGGCCGTCTGCCAGGGAGTCTTGTCGGCCACTTCGGTGAAGATCGCGCCGGCATCCTCGCAGATCTTGCGGCTGTCGGCCTCGGCGGATGCGCTGATCTCCTGGTCGTAGGCGGAGGCGGCGTCAAAGGCCTTTTGCAGGGCCTCCTGCTGAGAGGCGTCCAGTTTGGCCCATGCGCTGTCCGTGATGATCATCATGCCGCAGCCCATCATGTGGCCGTCCAGGATCATGTACGGGGCCACGTCGTAGAAGCTGTTGGACTGGTAGTTGGCGATGGGCTGCTCGGCGCCTTCGCACACGCCGCCCAGGCTGGAGTACAGCTCGGAGAAGGCTACGTCCACGGGGCTGGCGCCCAGGCACTTGACCATGTCCATATAGACCGTGGAGGTGGAAACGCGGATGTTCAGGCCCTTCATATCCTCTATGGACTCGACCGGCTTGGAGAAGAAGAAGTGGCGGAAGCCCTCCTCAAAGAAGCACTTGCCCTCGATGCCCAGGCCGCCCACGGTGTTGCTGTCGGTGAGGATCTGCTTGCCGACATCGCTGGCAGCGAACTTCCAGTAGTGCTCGCGGCTGGTGAACACGAAGGGCAGGTTGGTGATGCGGGTGGTGGGCACACCGTAGTTGTCCAGCGCAAAGATGGAGATGCGGGCGATGTCCACGGTGGGAGCGGGGCCGGTCATATCGTCGATGGCGTCTGCCTCGCTGCCCATCAGGCTGCCGCCGGCACGCACGTCGATCTTCACGGAGCCGCCGCTCAGCGCTTCGGCCTGCTCGGCCAGATAGGTGGCCACCTGGCCTGCCAGAGAGCTCTCCGGGTTGACCTCATTGTACACCAGAGTCACAGCGCTGCCGCTGGATGCGGTGGAGGCGGGGGCAGCCGCGGAAGCGGCAGTCGAGGTGGCGGTGGAAGCGGCAGTGCTGGAGCTGCTGCCGCAGGCGGCCAGCGCACCCACGGCGCCGGCGGCGCCACAGAGCTTCAGGAACGAACGGCGATCGATCTTTTTCATAATGATTTTTCCTCCTTGATATTCATCACAAGTATGAATGCGTCAGCCGCACGGGCAAATCCGTGCGGGCTTGTTACTAATATGGTAACATTCCCGCAGGCGGAATTTCCAGAGTAATTTTTTGTGGAAAGGTTCCAAAATTTGTTCTCACTTCAAAAAAAGAAATGATTTTGTGTGCTTTTTAACAAAAATGAAATGCGCTATTGATTCAATTTGACTAAATGCGCTATAATTTCTGCTGGAAGGGCTTTTAATAAGCGCCAGATCGAGCGCAGCGCACGCCCCGGTACGCGGGGCGGAGCGGGGAAAACCTTTGAGACCGGCAGAGAGGGGGATGCTAAATGTGGAAGATTTTAGTGGTGGATGACGAGGCGATGGAGCGCACGGCGGTCAAGGAGCTGTTGGAGCAGAGGATGGAGTGCGGGGTGGACGTGCGCACCGCGGCCGACGGGCTGAGCGCGGTGGAACTGGCAACGATCTGGCAGCCGGATGTGGTACTGCTGGACATCGAGATGCCGGGAAGGGACGGCGTGAAGGCGGCGGGGTCGATCCTGAAAGCCCTGCCTCAATGCCAGATCGTGTTTTTGACGGCCTACGGCCTGTTTGAGTATGCGCAGGAGGCCATCCGCCTCGGCGTGCGGGACTATATCCTCAAGCCGGCCGAGGACGAGGAGGTGCTGAACGCAGTGAACAAGGCAATCAGCCGCCTGGAGCCTGCACCCGAGGGGCCGGAGCCGGAAGCGGAGCCCGCCCCGCAGAAGAGCGATAAAAACGCCCGCCTCATGCGCCAGGTACAGGCCTATATGGAGGCAAACTACCCCAACGATATCTCGCTGGACGGGCTGGCCCGCACGCTGGACTTCAGCCCCTATTACCTTTCCAAGCTGTTCAAGCAGCATTTCGGGGTATCCTTCATCGAATATCTCACGGATCTTCGGGTGCGGGTGGCCAAGGAGTATCTGGCGGATCCCACCAAGAGCGTGCGGGAGGTGGGCGAGCTGGTGGGTTACCCAAACGGCAATTATTTTGTTAAAATGTTCAAGAAGAAAACCGGCCTCACCCCCACGGAGTACCGCAACAGCCTGTGAGGGAGGGCCACGCAAGGAGGCGGCGAAATGGAGCATGCACCGGCCGGGCCGCGCAGGGAACGGGTACGCCTGTGGGCGCGGCTGCCGATCCTGTATAAGCTGGGGATCATGGTGGGCCTGCTGATCTTCACGCTGGGCCTGTTGATCTATGCGGCCCTGAGCCAGTCCACCTCGCTGCTCCAGACCGTTTACGGCCAGGAAAACGACTATTATGTGGTCAACGGCTTCCAGGCGGGCATCGTCACGGCGGACGAGGCGCTGCAAAGCTACCTGCGCTCCCGCGACGAGAGCGAGCAGGCGGCGGAGGCCTGGCGCGCGCAGTGCCGCCAGCTGGCCGCACTGCTGGAGCAGATGGAGCTGGATGCGGACAAAACCGGCCTGGAGCAATATTTTCTGGTGCGCGCGCTGCGCAACGGCTTCCCGGCCTACCGGGAGCGGGGCGAGGCGCTGCTGGCCATGCGGGGGGCGGGCGCCAGCTCGCCGGAGATGTACGCCGCCTACGAATCGGTGGCAGAGGCGGGCGGCTATCTGTCGCAGGCGGCCATCCAGCTGCAGGCCCGCCTGCTGGACGCCGGCCAGCAGACGCTGGACGGGCTGCGCGGCCGCATCGAAGCGCAGGAGATCGGGTTTTCGCTGCTGGTGTTGGGCGCGGTGCTGACGGTGCTGTGGTTCCTGTGGATGATCCTGCGGACGATCATTGCCCCGGTGCTGAGCCTTTCGGAGGCGAGCGCGGCCATCAGCGAGGGCAATTTCGACACGCCCGACGTCACGGTGGATACACGGGATGAAATGTACACCCATGTGCAGGAGTTCAACCGCATGAAGCACAGCATGAAGCGGCTGTTCCAGACCATGCAGGAGAAAAATGAGATGGAGCAGCGCCTGCACCAAAAGGAGCTGGAGGCCAGCGAGAACCAGCGCCTGCTGGAGCAGGCCCGGATGCAGCAGCTGCGCAGCCAGGTGAACCCGCACTTTTTGTTCAATACGCTGAACATCATCTCCCGCACGGCTCAGATAGAGCACGCCGGCGCCACGCGGGAGCTGATCCTCGCGCTGGCGAGGCTGTTCCGCTACAGCCTCAAGACGGACGGCGCCGAGGTGCCGCTGGCGCGGGAGATCAAGCTGGTGGACGACTATATGAAGATCCAGCATACCCGGTTCGAGAACCGGGTGCAGCTGGTTTGGCGCATTTCGCCCGCGCTTTGCACCGAGACGGTGCTGGTGCCGGCCTTCGTGCTCCAGCCCATTGTGGAAAACGCCGTGATCCACGGCCTGGGCCCCAAACGGGAGGGCGGCGTGATCCGCATCCGCGCGCATATGTGCGGCGATACGCTGCATCTCATCGTCAGCGACAACGGCGCGGGGATGCAGCGCGCCACGCGGGAGCAGCTGATGGCCCAGCAGGCCAACCGGGGCGATATCAGCGGTATCGGGGTAGGCAACGTGCGCACCCGGCTGCAAATGGTGTATCCGCAGGCGCGGTTCAAAATTTACAGTACGCCGGGCCGGGGCACCTGCGTCCATATGGCGCTGCCCCAACCCCACCGCATCAAAGAGGAGAGCGAGCTGCTGGCCGTGGCGGCCGGCTCGGCGGCGGCTTCGCAGCAGGAAGGAGGCGGTATCCATGCGCAGAGATGAGTTTCTGCGGCTTTCTGCCTGTGCGGGCGCGGCGGCGCTGCTGGGCGGATGCACCCACTTTACCCCCATCCAGACCGTTCCGGTGCAGTATTTCCGCTATGCGGAAAACCAGCCGGCGGATTATCCCACCACCCAGGCGGCCTATTATTTCTCGGCCTTGGTACGCCAGCGCACCGAGGGCCGCATCCAGATCGAGATCTACCCCAGCGCGCAGCTGGGCGACGAGACCAGCGTGGTAGAGCAGATACAGCTGGGCATGATCGATTTTGCCCGCGCGTCTCTGGGCACGCTCAGCGAATTTTTCCCGGCGCTGAACGTGCTGCAAATGCCCTATCTCTACACCGACGCCGACCAGATGTGGCGCGTGCTGGACGGCGCCATTGGCAACGAGTTTCTGCGGTCCCTTTCGGACGGCGCCCTCTATGGCCTGAGCTGGTTTGACGCGGGGGCGCGCAGCTTTTACAGCAACATCGGCCCGATCCGCAAGTTGGAGGACATCCAGGGCCTGACCATCCGTGTGCAGGAGTCCAGCCTGATGTGCAATATGGTCGAGGCATTGGGTGCGCAGGCGGTAGAAATGGTGTATGCGGACGTGTACGCCGGGCTGCAAAGCGGCGACATCGACGCAGCGGAGAACAACATCCCCTCCTATGAGAGCATGAAGCACTACGAGGTGGCGCGCTATTTTTCGGAGGACCGGCACAGCCGTATCCCTGAGATGCAGGTCGTGAGCCGCACGGTGATGGACAGCCTTTCCGCTGCGGACCAGGAGATGCTACGGGAGGCGGCACTGGCGAGCGCGCGGTTTGAGCGCAAGCTGTGGGCCCGGCGGGAGGAGCAGAGCCGTATCCATGTGGAGGAGGCCGGCGCCGAGATCTACACCCTAGGCGAGGATGAGCTGGTGCGCTTCCGCCAGGCGGTTGCCCCGCTCTACGACCAATATTGCGCCGACTGGGCCGACCTGGTGGACGCGATCCGCGCGACCTGAACAAAAGTATATAAAAAGAGGGCGGCCTTCGCCGGCCGCACCCTCATGATCAACAATCATGTAAC
>CAZYAX010000046.1:0-8556 GCA_964646195.1 uncultured Faecalibacterium sp.
CCAACAGAAAAGCAGCCCCGGTGTATCGTTCCGGGGCTGCTTGTTTTCTATTCTGTTTTCGACAGCGCTTTTACTGCGCCGTCAGCTCCTCCGCCAGCTTGTCCATCTGCGCCTCGCTCGCGGCGTTCACCGCGCTGCGGATGGTCACCACCGTATCGCACAGCTTCATGCCCTTCATGGCCTCTGCCTCAGCGCGCATAAGCTTGGCCGCCATCGGGGCCCAGGTGCCGTTTTCCATCAGGGCCACGGTGCGGTTTTGGAAGTTCTTTGTTTTGAGGTGGGTCAGCAGGCTCTCCATAGGCGGGAAGAGGAAGCCGTCGTAGGTGGCGCAGGCCAGCACCAGCTTGCCGCAGCGGAACGCCTGCTCTACCGCGTAGGATACATCCACACGGGCCAGGTCCAGCTCGGTGACGGCAGCGCCCCTGGCGCGCAGCTTTTCGGCCATCTGATGGGCCGCCGCGCGGGTGTTGCCGTGGATGGACGCAGACGCCACCAGGATCTCCTCCGGCGCCTCCGGCTGGTAGGCAGACCAGGTCTGATACAGCGCGAAATACGGTGTCATGTCGCCGGTGAGCACCGGGCCGTGCAGCGGGCAGATGGTGCGGATGTCCAGCGCGGCCGCCTTTTTAAGCAGCGCCTGCACCTGCGCGCCGTACTTGCCCACGATGTTGAGGTAGTAGCGGCGCGCGCCGGAGGCCCAGTCCTCCCCTTCGGTCCTGCACAGCGCGCCGAAGCGGCCAAAGGCGTCCGCCGTGAACAGCACCTTCTCGCTGCTCTCGTAGGTCACCATCACCTCCGGCCAGTGGACCATGGGCGCCATCATAAACCGGAGCGTGTGCGCGCCCAGCGGCAGCGTGTCGCCCTCCTTTACCGTGACGCGGCGGGCCGCCGCAACGGCCTGCGGGCCGAAGAACTGATCCATAAAGGCAAAGGTCTTGGCATTGCCCACCACCTGCATATCCGGGTAGAGCGCCGCCGCGCGGGCGATGTTGGCCGCATGGTCCGGCTCCATGTGGGACACCACCAGATAATCCGGCCTGCGCCCGCCCAGCGCGGCGGCCAGGTTTGCCAGCCATTCGTCCGTGGCGCGGGCGTCCACCGTGTCCAGGATGGCCGTCTTTTCGTCCAGAATGACGTAGGAGTTGTAGCTCACGCCGTCCGGTACGGGGTACTGGCTTTCGAACAGATCCAGCGTGGTGTCGTCCACACCTACATACAAAATCGAATCGGATACCGTGTTATACTTCATCGTTCCATTTCCCTCTCTGTTTCGCTATTTTATTGCTTCAGCGCGGGGTGCTCCGGCTCGGTGGAAAGCTCCAGCAATACGGCGGCGCTGTCCGCGTCCAGCGACTGCACCTCGCGCAGCTTGCGGTTGATGGCCCGGGTACGGGTGCCGATCAGACGGTCCAGGTCCTCGTCGGTCTGGCGCAGGTGCTGCTGCATCCTGGTCAGGCCGTCGCCAAACTTTTCAAACTCGGTCTTTACCGCGCCCAGCACCTGCCACACCTCGTTGGAACGCTTTTGGATCGCCAGCGTCTTAAAGCCCATTTGCAGGCTGTTGAGCAGGGCCGCCATGGTGCTGGGGCCGGCCACGTTCACCTGGTATTCGCGCTGCAAAACTTCCAGCAATCCGCCGTTGACCACCTCGGCGTACAGGCCCTCAAAGGGCAAAAACAGGATGCCGAAATTGGTGGTGTAGGGCGGCTCCACATACTTGGTGCGGATGTCCTTGGCCTCGGCGCGGATCACCGTTTCCAGCGCGCGGCGGGCGGCGGCCACCGCCTCGGCATCGCCGGAGGTGTAGGCGTCCTGCAAGTGGGCGTAGGTGTCGCCGGGGAACTTGGAGTCGATGGGCAGCCACACCGTGCCGCCGTCCGCGCCGGGCATCTTGACCGCAAACTCCACCCGCTGGCTGCTGCCGGGGATGGTGTTGATGTTGGTGGCGTACTGCTCCGGGGCCAGAATCTCCTCCAAAATCGCGCCCAGCTGGATCTCGCCCAAAATGCCGCGCGTCTTTACGCCGGAGAGCACCTGCTTGAGCCCGCCCACGTCGGTGGCCAGGTTCTGCATCTCGCCCAGACCCTTATACACCTGCTCCAGCTGCTCGTTCACGGCCTTAAAGCTCTCGTTGATGCGCTTTTGCAGGGTGTCCTGGAGCTGCTCGTCCACCGTGTGGCGGATCTCGTCCAGCTTGTGGTTGTTGTCGCTGCGCAGGGCCTCCATGCCGTCGGCCAGGGTCTTGCGCATATTATCCAGCTTTTGCTCGTTGGTGCTTTCCAGCGTTTGCAGGCGGTGTTCCAGCATTTTTTGCTGGCTGGCCTGGTTGGCGCTGAGCAGATTGCCCATATTTTGCACCGAGGTTTGCAGCGTATCGCTCACGCCGCGCACGGCGGTGTAGGTCTGGCCGGCCAGCGCGGACTGGCTCTCCCGCAGGCGGCGGGCGGCCTCCTCGTCCTGCCGGGCCAGCCGCTCCTCCAGCCACTGCTCCAGCTCCTCGGTGCGATCCTTCGGCTTTACCAAAAAGGACCGGATCACCAGCACTGCCAGCAGCACGTTAGCCGCCAGCAGCAAAAACAAATACACATACTCCATGTTTTAAAGCTCCTCATAGCGCAGGGTGCGCTTGTCGTTTTCGGTCTCGCTGCCGTGCAGGCCCACGCCGTCCGCCTCGATCTCCCCGGTCTGGTTGTCGTAGGGGTCGTCGCGGAAGCCGTACATGGGCGGGTCGAAGGGGGCCTCGAACGCGCGGTTGGCCACCATGCGGCCCGGGTCGATGCTGCCAAAGTAGTGCAGCCGCATGGTCTCGTCGCCCGCGCGCGCCATGGCCGCGCCATACGAGCAGTCGGCGTACATCCACCCCTTGGGCGCGATGTAGAACATGGCCCAATCGTGGCAGCCGCACGTCTGCGGCGAGACCGCAAGCCCGCTCTGCCATCTGGCCGGGATGCCCGCAATGCGGCACAGCGTGATAAAGGTGAGCGCCATGATGCCGCAGTCGCCGCGGCGGTCGCGGGCGCAGCGGTCGGGCATATCCTCCAGCACAAAGTAGGACGGCTGGTAGTGGTAGCGCACGTTCAGCGTCACATAGTCGTAAATGCGCCTGGCCTTTTGGGCCGGGTCCTGCACGCCGGCGGTGAGCTGAGCTGCCAGCGCGCGCAGGCAGGGCGTGAACACGATGTGCGGAGCCTCCTCCCCGGTAAAGGGATCGGGCTGCTGCGCGCCGGGCGCAAAACCCTTCGCGCCAGCGCACGCGGCGGCGTCCCCATCGGGCGCAATGCGCAGCGGGTCGGTATACACAGCGGTATTTACATAAGTATACTCCGCTGCAAAGGTGCGGTTTTCGGCCAGATCCGCCTCCCAGTAGGCGGTGCGCTGGGGCGCGTCCGGCGCGGCGATATGGGCCGGCGGCTCGGAGAAGGCGTCCAGCGAAATTCCGCTCTGGGACGGGCACTGTGCCGGCAGCGGCAGCCAGACACGCACATGCACCGTGCTCCGGCCCTCCGCGCGCGCTTTTTCCAGCGCAGCGGCAAAGGCCGCATCGGACATACGAATCCCGGCGCGCACGGTGATGCGGGCGGCAGCCTGCCCGTCCCGCAGCATCTTTTCGTGCCAGTGCGTGCGGCGGCGCTTTGCCTCCGCGTCCTGCTCCTCCGGCCGGATGCGCCGCGCCGCCAAAGAAGCGCCGGTGGCAAGCAGGGTCTTGTCAAACCGGCGCACAAAGCGCTTTTCACCCTCCACAAAGCGCCAGTCGATGCGGCCCGCAGCCACCAGCGCACGGAACTCCTCTACAGTAAAGCCCGTGACCTGCGCCTGCATCCGTGCAACGGCGGCCTGCTCGTCCCAGCAGTATTCCGCGGGCAGGCGGCGCATGATCTCCCGCTGGGCCAGCAGGCACGCCGCCAGACCCTCGGGGCCATCCGGCGTGGGGTTGGCCGGGCGCGGCCCCGTGGCGGGCAGGCCCTGGTTCTCGGGGCAGTTTTGCGATGCGGCCCAGCTCTCGTGCAGCCGCGCGTCGATCAAGGCGATGGCCTCGCCATAATATCCCGCCGCCTTGAGGCGGGCGATGTCGTCCGGCAGCCCGATCTGCAGGCTGCGCATGGTCTCGTTATAGTCAAACGGCATACGGTTTCCTCCCTGTTGGCGCAATCGCTCTTTCCTGTTGCGCCAACGGGTTTATTGTACCACGATTTGCCCGCCACGGATAGGGGCAGCGGCGCAAAACTTTTTGCAAAGCGGCATTTTGAGGGCCCGCCTCTCCCCGTATGGCCTGCGCATGGGCGCCCGCACTGCCTCTTTTACAGCAGATACTCAAACCAGCGCAGCACCCTGGTCATAAAGGCGTAGAATTTTTCCATGTCCTCCGGCAGCTCCACGGCCACATAATCCTCGCCGTAGGCAAAGGAGCCGTCCGCAAGCGAGAGCCGGCTCCTGCTTTTCAGCGCTTCGGCGCGCTCGCGCAGCAAAGCGTTCAGCTCCGGGCTGTCCACCACCACCATGATCTCGGTGTCCAGGTAGGCGCTGCGCGGGTCCAGGTTGAACGATCCCACCACCGAGAGCGTATCGTCGATGAGGATGGTCTTGGTGTGTACGGGGTAGTCCTCCGCACACTCGTACACCTCCGCGCCGGTCTGCACGATCTTGCCGCGCTGGTTATCGTGGTCGGCCCCGGTGATGTTCACACTGCGCTCCACCACGTTGGTGATCAGTTCCAGCGAGCCGTCGCCCACCTCTTTTACCAGCTCTATCAGGTCGTCGCGCATTTCGGCGTCCGCCATCAGCTGCGGCGTCTGGAAGATGATGCTCTCCTTTGCGCCGGCCATCAGGGTACACAGCTGCTTCCACAGCACCGGCTCCTTGTTCAGCGGATCGGTCTCGCCGTACAGCAGCGTCACACCGTTGGTGGGCATGGTCTCGGCCAGGATATCGTAGCCGGAGAGCCGTTCGCCATACCGCGCGCGGGCCTGCTGCAAAACGTCCTGCCGCTGCCGGTCAAATTCCTCCTGCGCTTCCGGCCGGATGCGGCGGCGCTGGGGCTCGCCCATCTCCCACACGGTTTCAAAATGCTGGCGGAGCTGGGCCGGCGAGGCGTTCTCCCCCGGCTCAGACGCATACACCAGGATATCCCGGTCGATAAACGTGTCCGAATCGCCCGACCCGTTTTTTAGATAGGTATCGCCGGTGTTGCGGCCGCCCAGCAGGTACATGGTGCCGTCTGCGATGAGATATTTTTCGTGCATACGGTAATGCACGTTGTGTACGCTGCCGATCTCGATGGGGTTATAGAACCGCGCCTGCACGTTTTCACAGTTGACCAGCCCGTCGAAAAAGCCGCTTTGGGCCAGGCGTTGCTGGCCCTTGAGGCCGTCGATCAGAAGCCGCACCTGCACGCCCCGGTCTGCCGCGTCCGCCAGAGCCGCCATGACGATATGGCCGGTCTCGTCATCGGCCAGCTCCCAGGTGGCAAGGTCGATCGTATTTTGTGCGCTGTCGATTATGCGCAGCCGCCACAGCAGCGCCTCGTCGTTTTCGTCCACGATGCACACCCGCTCGGTGTCCGTGTGGTTAAGCGTCACATCGTACTCCCCCGAGCGCACCGTGGGGAACAGCGGCGAGAAAAAGCAGCAATATAATAAATAAAGGATCGCGACCAATCGCTCCATCCCATGCCCCTCCTGTTTTTGGTCCTGCGCTGCCGCCCCACCGCGCGTCCACAGATCCGGGCGTGTGTGCCATGCCGCAGGGCGGCGCCTTTTTCTCCTATGCGCCTTGCTCTTTAGCGTGCGGCAGGGCCGCAAAACCGCGCCTGCTCCTGTTCCTGGCATTGCATCTCGCCGCGCAGAACCCCTTTTTACTCGTGCCGCTCAGTATAGCACATCTGCGTGTCAAGATTGTGAAGTTTTAATCAATTTTTCTGTTTTTTTCCGCTTTGCCTCGCGGGGATCAAAAGTTTTTCGCCAGGCCCTTCAAAAAAGGTCAAAAAGCTGAAAAAAGGCTAAAACCGGCGCCCTCCTGCGTACCTCACACGCACTCAGACGCCGGTTTTTGCTCAAATGGCGCGGAACCGCTTCCACTTTCCGCTCTTGTAGCGCACTGCAAAAGCGATCGAGCGGGCCAGCCAGTCCATGCCCATGGCGATCCATACCCCGATCACGCCCAGGTCCAGCACGATGCCGAACAGCACCGCGCTGCCCAGCCGGAACACCACCATAGACGCGATGCCCACATACATCGTGTAGTTCACGTCCCCCGCCGCGCGCAGCGTGTTGGACAGGTTGAACGACGTGGGATGCAGCAGCGCTGCCAGCACGTTGTGCATCACGATCAGGATGCAGCTCAGCGTCCATGTCTCGTCCGACAGGTCATAAAAGCCGCGCAGCACCGGCAGGCACGCCACCACTGCCGCGCCCAGCGCCGCCGTTGCCAGGTACGAAACGCGCATCAGGGTTTTGGTGTAGCGCTGCGCCTGGCCGTATTCTCCCGCGCCCACGCACTGGCCCACCACTGTGACCATGGCCAGATTGATGGCGCTCACCACCACGATGGCGATCTGGTCTATGCTGTTCGCCACGCCGTTGGCCGCGATCTGTGTCGTGCCAAACAGCGCAATAATGCTCACCACCAGCACCTTGCCCAGCGCAAACAGACCGTTTTCCACGCCATTGGGCACGGCAATGCGCAGGATGCGGCGGATGGTGTCCCCCTCCCAGCGGAACACCTCCCGCCAGCGGATGAAAATGGGGTTGCGCTCGCTGCGGGCCAGCGCCGTCATGGCCGCTGCCGCCACGATGCGGGAGAGCAGCGTGGGCACTGCCACGCCCAGCACTCCGGCGTGCAGCACAAAGATGCCGATGGCATTGCCCGCCACATTGACAGCGTTCATCAGAAGCGAAACATACATAGTAGCGTCGGTTTTCTGCATAGTGCGGAACAGCGCCGCCCCCGCGTTATAGAGGCCCAAAAACGGGAAGGACAACGCCGTGATCACAAAATACAGCACCGCAGCCTCCATCACGTCTGGCTCAATGGCGCCGAACAGCACCGACAGGATGCCCCGATGGAACGCAAGGCACACCGCCGCGCACGCCAGCGAGATCAGCCCGGCCAGCGTATAGAGCTGGCTGGCGGAACGGCCGGCGCTGGCCGTATCCCCGCTGCCAAGGTACTGTGCAACGATCACCGCGCCACCCGTGGCAATGGCGGCAAACACCGTGATGAACAGGTAGTTGATCATATCCACCAGCGACACGCCGGAAATGGCCGCCTCGCCGGCGTAGGACACCATTACGGTATCCGCAATGCCCACCAGCATCACAAGGATCTGCTCGATCACCAGCGGGAATATGAGCTTTTTCAGGTCTGTCCGGGTAAACATTCCGATCTCCTCCGTACTCAAAAAAATAAGTGCAGGCAGGGTTGTGCCCTCTTCCTGCACTTATTTTATGTACGCAGGGGCTTTATGTCAAATACTTAGTCTGATTGGCCAATCCATGCCTTTCAGGTATCATTTATTCTCCTGCAGCGCCGCTCGCGCGTACTCCACAAATTTCTGTGCGGCAGTCCCAAAGGCCGCCTGCCGCCGCCACGCAAGCCGCACTCTGGCCGACAGCTCCGGCCACAGAGGCCGGCTCACCACGCGCGGGTTGCCCTCCAGGCTTTGGGTATCCCCCATCGCCAGCGCATACCCCAGGCCGCTTTCCACCATGATCAATTCATTGGCCCACAGGTTGCTGATCAAAACCACCTGCTGGCGCTCAAAGGCATCGCCAAACCAGCTGGCCAGCTCACTGCGCACGCTGCTGCGGTAAGGCAGGATCAGCGGCAGGCCGTCCAGATCGGCCGCCGTCACTGCTGCCTTGGCGGCCAGCGGCGCTCCGGCGGGTATCAGCACGTTCCAGATCTCCTGGCCGCGCAGACGCACAAACTCATATTTTTCCATGTCCACCGGCTCCAGCAGAAGGCCCACATCGATGAGGCCCTTATCCATGCGCTCCTTGATCAGGTCCGCCGAGCCCGTGTACATCTGAAAGCTCACCCGCGGATACATCGCACGGAACGCGCGGAACAGCTCTGCCAGCACCCGCACCGAGGCCAGCTCGCCACAGCCCACCGTCACGATGCCGGCGGTCTGCTCCTTTTTCATGAGCAGCTCCCGCTCGGTGCTGTCGGCCAGCTCCAGGATTTCCTCCGCGCGGTGCTGCAAAAATGCGCCCTCGGGGGTCAAGGTGACCCGGCGCGTGCCCCGGATGAGCAGCTGCGTGCCCATCTCCTCCTCCAGCTGGGCCAGCTGGCGGCTGAGAGTGGGCTGTGTAATGTGCAGTACCTCCGCCGCCCGGGTGATGCTCTGCTCCTGCACCACGGTGAGAAAATAACGTAGGACCCGTAGCTCCATAATGGCCTCCTTTTGGGGGATTGAGGGTGTTTTTTGCCCAATGAGGGATCGTATGATGAAATTATATTCCTTTCCCGGCCATCCAGTCAACCAATTTGACTCGATTCATAACAAGGGAACCTCTGAACAAATCACGCCCTTCGGGCTTGGCACGCATCTTGCCG
>CAZYAX010000047.1:0-8472 GCA_964646195.1 uncultured Faecalibacterium sp.
AAAATGCTTGCATAATCCCCGGAAATGTGGTATATTCTAGTAGTACGTTAATAAACAATTTGGAAAGTGGGCCGTCCGGTCCGCTTTTCTTGTTTCTTTGGAGGTTTGATTCAATGGCGAAGCAGTCAGGCGGCAACACCGCGCGCCGGGTCGAGGCGCTGGTCCGGCCCATCGTCGAGAGCATGGGCGTGCGGCTGTGGGATGTCGTCTTTGAGAAGGAAGGGCCGGACTGGTACCTGCGGGTGCTGATCGACCGCGACGGGCCGATGGATACCGATACCTGTGCGGCAGTGTCCCATGCGCTGGACCCTGTGCTGGACGAGGCCGACCCCATCGACCAGAGCTATTTCCTGGAGGTGGGCAGCCCCGGGCTGGGCCGCCGCCTGACCCGGCCCGAGCACTATGAGGCGCTGCGCGGGCAGAAGATCAGCGTGCGCCTGTTCCGCCCCAACGCGGACGGCGTGCGCGAGTTCAGCGGCATTTTGGAGGGCCGCGAGGGCAAGGCTGTCACCGTGCGCACCGAGGCAGGCCCCGTGACCTTTGAGGTGGGCACGGCCAGCGTGGTGCACCTGTGCGATGACGAGGACCTGTTCGGCTGAATACGCCGCGCTTTTACAGCAAAGCGCGCTGCAATAAATCCGCCCGGGCGGCGCTATGCTGGCGGCCCGGCGGGAGCGGGAACCGCCGGATCGATCGTGAGCAGTACCCTGACGCACACGGAATCGGGCCGGAAGGCTCCCAATCGATAAAAAAGAAAGCAGGAGGAATACCGAAAAATGGCTGGCAACAATGAGTTTTTTGAAGCACTTTCCATGCTGGAGCATGAACGCGGCATCACCGCCGAATATCTGCTGGAAAAGATCCAGGCCGCGATCGTGATCGCGGTCAAGAAGAACTATGAGGTGGAGGAGGACAACGTCCTCGTGGAGATCGACCCCGCCACCGGCAAGTTCAACGTGGCGCTGGTGCAGGACATTGTGGAGGACGAGGAGCTGACCAACCCCCGCACCCAGGTGGCCCTGAGCGACGCCCAGAAGATCCGCCGCACCTATGAGGCCGGCATGCGCATGACCACGCCCCTCAAGACCAAGGATTTCGGCCGCATTGCCGCTCAGACGGCCAAGCACGTCATCCGGCAGGGTATCCGCGAGGCCGAGCGCAGCCAGCAGCTGAGCGAGATCCAGTCCAAGAGCCACGACATCGTGCAGGCAAGCATCACCCGCATCGACCCCGAAAAGGGCATCATTGCAGTGGATCTGGGCAAGGGCGGCGAGGCCATCCTGCCCCGCAACGAGCAGGTGCCCGGCGAGAGCTACACCGAGGGCCAGACCATCCAGGTGTATGTGGTGGACGTGCTCACCGGCGAGCGCGGCGCGCGTGTGATGATCAGCCGCACCCATCCGGGCCTTGTCAAGCGCCTGTTCGAGCTGGAGGTGCCCGAGATCTTCGACGGCACTGTGGAAGTCAAGGCGATTAGCCGCGAAGCCGGCGCCCGCACCAAGATGGCGGTGTGGTCTAAGGACCCCAACGTCAACCCCGTCTCGGCCTGCATCGGCCCCCACGGCGACCGTGTGGCTGCGGTGGTGGAAAAGCTGGGCGGTGAGAAGATCGATATCGTCAAGTGGAGCGAGGATCCGGCCGAGTTCATCTCGGCGGCCCTCAGCCCGGCCCGCGTGGTGCGGGTGGAGCTGCAGCCCGGCGAGACCCGCGCTTGCAAGGTGACGGTGCCCGACCAGCAGCTCAGCCTGGCCATTGGCAACAAGGGCCAGAACGCCCGTCTGTGCGCCCGCCTTACCGGTTATAATATTGACATCCGTCCCGAGAGCGGCTACTATGGAGAGGAACCGGAAAAGCCCGCGGACGCCGCCGCCAAGGAGTAAGCCGCACACCATACGAGGGAGGGAAAACGGATGGCACAAAAAAAGATCCCCATGCGCCAGTGCATCGGCTGCCAGACCAGCCGCCCCAAAAAGGAACTGGTGCGCATCGTGCGCGGCCCGGCCGGGGACGTGAGCATCGACCCGGTGGGCAAAAAGCCGGGCCGGGGCGCGTATCTCTGCCCGGCTCCGCAGTGCCTGGCAAAGGCGCAAAAGAAAAAAGCGCTGGAACGCAGCTTTGAACAGCCCGTTCCCGCTGAGGTATACGCGGCGCTGGCCCAGCAGCTGGCCGCCGTGGCAAAGGAAGGGGAGGCAGATGCCAAAACATAAGCCCCAAAAGCCTGCAGGCCCGGCCCAGGCCCCGGAGGATGCGCTGTTCCAGGCGCTTTCGCTGTGCCGCAAGGCCGGTAAGCTGACCATAGGCTTCGATGCCGTGGAGGACGCCGCCGTCCGAGGCAGGGCATGGCTCGTGCTTACCGCCAGCGATGCCAGCCCCAAAACCGTAAACCGCCTGAAGGGGAATATCGGCGATTTGGCCGATGTGCTGCCCCTGCCGCTGAGTCAGGAACGGCTGGCATTTATCAGCCACAAGCCAGCGGCGGTGTATGCAGTGACCGACCGCAACCTTGCCAGGCTGTGCCTCGAGCGCCTCGATGCGTGTGGTATCATGAAGAATGAGGAGGAAATGAGCGAATGATCGTAAAATATAAAGTAAGCGATTTTGCCAAGGATGTGAATCTTTCTGTAAAGCGGGTGGTCGATGAGCTTGCCGCAATGGGTACCCCCGGCAAGAAAAACAGCGCCCCGCTGGAGGAGAACGAGCTGAATTACCTGCTGGATAAGTTCAGCCGCGAAAACGGCGAGACTGACCTGAGCGCGTATCTGAACAGCGCCAAGGAGGCCCCGGCGGACGCCGGCAAGAAGCCGGAGCAGGCCGCTGCGGACAAAAAGCCGGAGGGGCAGAGGGCAGAGCCCAGGCAGGGCGGCCAGGGCGGCAAGGAGCGCCAGCAGGGTAAAAAGCAGACCTCCCAGGCGCAGGCTCAGACGAAGCAGCCCGCCCAAGCCCAGGCAAAGCAGCCTGCCCAGCCTCAGGGCAAAAAGGCCGAAAAACAGGCCCAACAGCCTGCGGCCCAAAACGCCAAAGAGGGCAAGGCCGGCCAAAGCGGTCAGGGCAAGCCGCGCGCCGAGGCGGGCGGCAACGCCAACAACAATAAAAACAACACGAAAAACAACACGAAGCGCGCGCAGAAGAACGAGCCCGCCCGCCGCAAGCACGAGGAAAAGAGCGTGTCTATGAGCGAGCTGGCCAAGGCCACCGGCGCGCAGGCCGGCAGCACGCCCAAGCAGACGATGGCCGTGCGCCGCGAGGATATGCAGGTCACTGTGGATACCCGCACCGTGGATATGAACGTGGACCGCTTCGACGCGCGCTACGACGACCTGGCCTCCACCAAGAACACCGAGAACCGCCGCAAGCCCACCCCGCAGGGCAACAAGCAGAAGTTTACCCAGCGCGGCCAGCGCCAGCGCCAGCAGTTCCAGAAGGGCCGCCGCGAGAGCGAGTTTGAGCGGTTGCAGCGCATCCAGCTGGAAAAGGCCCGCAATGCGCAGCTCAAGGTGCTCATCCCGGATGAGATCACCGTAGGCGAGCTGGCCGCCCGCCTCAAGCAGCAGGCCGGCAAGGTCATCGCCAAGTTCATGCAGATGGGCGAGATGCACGCCATCAACGACGTGGTGGATTTCGACACCGCCGCGCTGGTGGCGGAGGAGTTCCACGCTAAGGTGGAGCATGAGGTGCATGTGACCATCGAGGAACGCCTGTTCGTGCAGGAGGAGGATTCTCAGGATGACCTGGTGGAGCGCCCGCCGGTGGTATGCGTCATGGGCCACGTTGACCACGGCAAGACCAGCATCCTGGACGCCATCCGCAAGACCAACGTGACCGCAGGCGAGGCCGGCGGCATTACTCAGGCTATCGGCGCATACCAGGTGCGCATCAACGACAGCGTGATCACCTTTTTGGATACCCCGGGCCACGAGGCGTTTACCTCCATGCGTGCCCGCGGCGCGAATATGACCGATATCGCCGTGCTGGTGGTGGCCGCGGACGACGGCATCATGCCGCAGACCATCGAGTCCATCAACCACGCCAAGGCGGCCGGCGTCAAGGTGATCGTGGCCATCAACAAGATGGATAAACACACCGCCAACCCCGAGCGCGTGAAGGAGGGCCTGACCCAGTACGGCCTGGTGCCTGAGGATTGGGGCGGCGACGTGGCCTGTATCCCTGTTTCAGCCGTGACCGGCATGGGCATCAGCGACCTGCTGGAGCGCATCGCGCTGGAGGCCGAAGTGATGGAGCTGCGGGCCAACCCCAACCGCCGCGCCAAGGGCGCCGTGGTGGAGGCCCGGCTGGACAAGGGCCAGGGTCCCGTGGCCACCATTCTGGTGCAGAACGGCACCCTGCACGCCGGCGACGTGATCATTGCCGGCACGGTCGTGGGCCGTGTGCGCACCATGCGCGACGACAAGGGCCGCCTGATCGAGGACGCCGTGCCCTCCACGCCTGTGGAGATCACCGGCCTGACCGCTGTGCCCGAGGCCGGCGACCTGTTTGAGGCGGTCGAGGACGAGCGTCTGGCCCGCGAGCTGGCCGAGAACCGCGCCGCTGCCGCCAAGGAGAAGCAGTTCTCCTCCTTCCAGAAGGTCACTCTGGATAACCTGTTTGCCCAGATGGCGCAGAACGATATGAAGGAGCTGGCCATCGTGGTCAAGGCGGACGTACAGGGCTCCGCCGAGGCCGTGAAGCAGAGCCTGGAGAAGATCTCCAACGACGAGGTGCGCGTGCGCGTGATCCACGCGGGCGTGGGCGCGGTGAGCAAGTCCGACGTGGATCTGGCCGACGCCTCCAACGCCATCATCATCGGCTTCAATGTCAGGCCGGACAACGTGGCCAAGGAGGCCGCTGCGGCCACCAAGGTGGAGATGCGCATGTACCGCGTGATCTACGACGCCATCAACGACGTGACCGACGCCATGAAGGGTATGCTTGCGCCCAAGTTCCGCGAGGTATCGCTGGGCGAATTGCAGGTGCGCCAGGTGTACAAGATCAGCAACGTGGGCACCGTGGCGGGCTGCCGCGTGACCAACGGCAAGATTACCCGCGACAGCAAGGTGCGCGTCGTGCGCGACGGCATCGTGCTGGCCGAGGACGAGATCGCCTCCCTCAAGCGCTTTAAGGACGACGCCAGGGAAGTGGCCGAGGGCTTTGAGTGCGGCGTGACGCTGACCAAGTTCGCCGACGTCAAGGAAGGCGATGTGTACGAGGCATTCAAGATGGAGGAGTACCGCGACTGAACGCGCTGCCCTTCCGTGAAATAAGGGGCTTGGGAAAGATCGTGCGCGCAGCCGCCGGGCAGTGCGCCCAGAGCGTGGAGCGCAGGCTTGCGGGCTGTGCCCTGTGAGCTGTCCCGGCCCCGGAGTAAGGAGAAGAACGCATGTCGGAAAAGAACATGGGCCGCTTGGCCCAGGACATGAAGCGTGAGGTCATCGCAGTCATCGGCCGCCTGAAGGACCCCCGTCTGGAGGGCGGGCTGCTGACCGTGACCCGGCTGGACGTGACGCCGGATTTGGACGTGGCAAAGGTGTATGTGAGCGTAATGGGCCGCCCGGACGGCCCCGCGCCCGCCATTGCCGCTTTGAACCGCGCCGCCGGCCATGTGCGCACCGAGATCAGCCGCAAAATGCACATCCGCAAGGCGCCGCGCTTTATCTTCATCGAGGACGACGGTGCGGCCTATGCGGCCCACATCGACGCGCTGCTCAAAGGAATGCATGCCGGCGAGGACGAGAAGGCCCTGAAGGGCGAAGCGCAGGAGTAACGGCTGCAAAGCAGAAAGGACGGATTCCATGACGGAAAATCTCAATGTGCAGCAGATGGCACAGCGCCTGAAAAACGCGGACGACATCCTGATCCTGTGCCATAAAAACCCGGACGGCGACACCATCGGCTGCGGCAGCGCGCTGTACCATGCGCTCACGCAGCTGCGCAAAACGGCGGCAGTGCTCTGCTCGGACCCCATCCCCGCCAACTACGCGTACACCAACGTGCGCCTGTTTGACGGCGAGTTTGAGCCGGCGCTGGTCATCGCGGTGGACGTGGCGGGCATCCAGCTTTTTGGCGAGAACAACCGGATGCCGGAGTTCAGCCGCCATGTAGACCTGTGCATCGACCACCACGCGGGCAATACCGGCTTTGCCGATTTTACGCTGCTGGATGCTACGGCGGCCGCAGCGGCGGAGCTGCTTTACTCGGTGATCGTGGAGATGGGCGTGGAGATCACGCCGCAGATCGCGGACTGCCTGTACACCGGGCTTTCCACCGATACGGGCTGCTTCAAGTTCCAGAGCACTACGGCTCGTACCCATCTGGTGGCCGCCAAGCTCATCGAGGCGGGCGCGCATTTGGAAGAGCTGAACACCCGCCTGTTCGACACAAAATCCCGCGAGCGCATGGAGGCTGAGCGAATCGCGCGCGACCATCTGGAGTACCATCTGAACGGCCGCTGCGCGCTGATCTACCTCACCCGCGACGAGATCGCGGCCAGCAGGGTTGACCCCGCCGATCTGGAGGAGCTGACCGGCCTTCCGGTGAGCATCCAGGGCGTGGAGGTCGGGCTGACGCTGCGCCAGCAGCCGGGCGGCAGCTACCGCATCAGCGTGCGCACGGTCAAAGGCGTGGACGCCTGTGCCATTGCCAAGAGGCTGGGCGGCGGCGGCCATGCCCGCGCCGCAGGCTGCGAGCTGCTGGGCAACCTGGAAAATACCAAGAGCGCCATCCTGGCCGAGGTGGCCGCAGAGCTGGACGCACAGGATGAGGCGCGCCGCGCGGCCCAAGGGGGAGCATGATGCAGGGCATCCTGGTAATAGATAAGCCGGCAGGCTGGACCAGCTTTGACGTGATTGCCAAGCTGCGCGGCGTGCTGGGCACCCGCAAGCTGGGCCACAGCGGCACACTGGACCCCATGGCCACCGGTGTGCTGCCCGTGTTTTGCGGCGGGGCCAGCAAGGCCGTGGACTTGCAGCTCAACCACGACAAGACCTATCGTGCAACGCTCCGGCTGGGCATACGCACGGATACCGGCGACATCACCGGCACCGTTTTGGAAACGGCGCCGGTCACCGCCGGGGAGGCGGAGCTGCTGGCCGTGCTGCCCCGTTTTTTGGGGCCGCAGCTGCAGGTGCCGCCCATGTACTCGGCGGTCAAGGTGAACGGCCGGCCGCTCTACAGTGCGGCGCGTCAGGGGCTGGAGGTGGAGCGCAAGGCGCGGCCCATCGAGATCTACGCCATCGAGTACGGCGGCAGCCCCGCGCCGGGGGAGTACGTCCTGGCCGTGCGCTGCTCCAAGGGTACCTACATCCGCACCCTTTTGGAGGACATTGCCGCCGCCATGGGCCAAAAGGGCACCATGAGCGCGCTGCGGCGCACCCAGGCGGGCGTTTACGGCGAGGCCGACGCCCTTGCACTGGACGCAGTTCTGGCTGCAAAGGAGGCCGGCACGCTGCAGCGGCTGCTGCTGCCGGTGGAGAGCGTGTTCGAGCCGCTGCCGCTGCTGGTGGTGGACGGGCGTGCGGAGACGCATCTTTACCACGGCTGCCCCACCAGCCGCTATCCGGCGGCGGACGGGCGCTATCGCGTGCGCAATGCCGCAGGGCAGTTTTTGGGGCTGGCACGGGTGGAGCAGGGCGTGCTCAAGGTCGAAAAGCTATTTGTGGAGCGGAGCGCCGGATGACGGCGTTTCGCTCTTTTCGGGCGGTGGGCGAGGCGAAGGCGTTTGTCCGGAGACCCCTAAACAGGGGCTGCCTTATTACAATGTATAAAGGAAACAAAAGGTATGCAGGTATATTCATACATCGAGCCGCTGGCTCTGGCGGCGCGCGGCGGTACGGCGGTAGCCATGGGCTACTTTGACGGCATCCACATCGGCCACCGCGCGGTGATCGGGGGCGCGGTAGCATGGGCGCGCGCACACGGCGCGGAACCGGCGCTGTTCACGTTTAAGCTCCCGCCGGAAAACCGCATGAAGGGCGCGCGGCTCATTTCGTCGCAGGATAAGCTGCGCCTGATCCAACAGCTGGGCATTGCGCACTATCTGGAGCCGGACTTTGAGTCGATCAAGAGCCAGACGCCGGAGGAATTTGTGTACGGTATTGTGGAAAACTGCCGGGCCCGCGCGCTGTTCTGCGGCGAAAACTTCACGTTTGGCGCACGCGCGGCAGGCAACCCACAGCGGCTGCGCCAGCTGTGCGCGCCGCTGGGCGTGGAGGTGGTAGTCGTGCCGATGGCCGGCTTCGAGGGCAAGCCGGTGTCCTCCACGCGCATCCGCACCGCGCTGGAGGGCGGCGACATCCCGGCGGCCAACGCGATGCTGGGCATGCCCTACTCCATCCGCTTTGCGGTGCAGCACGGCAAGGGCCTGGGCAAAACGCTGGGCGTACCTACCATCAACCAGCTGTACCCGGCGGGCTTCCAGATGCCGCGCTTCGGCATTTACATCACGCGCACCCGTATCGGCGGCGTGTGGTATCCCTCGGC
>CAZYAX010000048.1:0-4578 GCA_964646195.1 uncultured Faecalibacterium sp.
CGTCAAGGGCCTGCTGTTGCTGGACGTCACCCCGCTGAGCCTGGGCATCGAGACCCTGGGCGGCGTGTGTACCAAGATCATCGACCGCAACACCACCATCCCCACCCACAAGAGCCAGGTGTTCTCCACCGCCGCCGACAACCAGCCCTCCGTTGAGGTCAACGTCCTTCAGGGCGAGCGTGAGTTTGCGCGCGACAACAAGAGCCTGGGCGTGTTCCACCTGGACGGCATTGCGCCGGCCCCTCGCGGCGTGCCGCAGATCGAGGTCACCTTTGATATCGATGCCAACGGCATCGTCAAAGTGAGCGCGAAGGACCTGGGCACCGGCAAGGAGCAGAACATCACCATCACCGCTTCGACCAACATGTCCAAGGAGGACATCGACAAGGCCGTGAAGGAGGCCGAGCAGTTCGCCGCCGATGACAAGAAGAAGCGCGAGGAGATCGACATCCGCAATGGCGCCGATCAGATGGTCTTCCAGACCGAAAAGCTGCTGAAGGAGAACGGCGATAAGCTGCCCGCCGACGTGAAGAGCGAGGCCGAGAGCAAGCTGGCCGACCTGAAGGCCGTTGTGCAGAACGGCAGCATCGACGACATCAAGGCAAAGCAGGATGCGCTGAGCCAGGTGTTCGAGAAGCTGTATCAGGCCGCGGCGGCTGCCCAGCAGCAGGCCGGTGCGCAGCCGGGCGCCGGTGCAAACCCCGGCGCACAGCAGAAGCCGGATGACGGCGTTGTGGACGCGGACTTTAAGGAAGTCTAAGCCAGGCAGCCTCTGCATGAATCCGGGCTGGCGCCTTGGGACGAAGTCCGGCGGGCAGCCGGTCTGCGCACCAGATTGGATCAGAGGCTTCTCAGGCAATGCTCCGGGCATCCGGCCAAACCGGCGGATACCCGCGCGATAAAGGCAGAGCCGCTCCGGTTTTCACCGGGGCGGCATTTGCCGGTTTAGAGGTGAGTGGACTATGGCACAGGAAAAACGCGACTATTACGAGGTGCTGGGTGTTTCCAAAACGGCCACGGAAGCGGAGATCAAAAAGGCGTACCGCAAGCTGGCCATGAAGTACCACCCGGACTATAACCCTGGCGACAAGGACGCTGAGGAAAAATTTAAGGAGATCAACGAGGCCAACGAGGTGCTTTCGGACCCCGAAAAGCGCCAGCGCTACGACCAATACGGTTTTGCCGGCGTGGATCCGAACTATGGCGCAGGCCAGGGCTTTGGCGGCTTTGAGGGCGGCGTGGATCTGGGCGACCTGTTTGGCGATATCTTTGGCGGCAGCTTCGGCGGCTTTGGCGGCGGCGCGCGCTCCAAATCCAACGCGCCGCGCAAGGGCCAGGATATCCGGGTGCGCATCACGCTGAGCTTTGACGAGGCCGTACATGGCTGCAAAAAGAACATCACCATCACCCGCCAGCAGCAGTGTACCGAGTGCGGCGGCACGGGCGCAGAGGCCGGAACCAGCCCGGAGACCTGCCCGGACTGCGGCGGCCGCGGCTACACCATGCGCCAGCAGCGCACCCCCTTTGGCGTGATGCAGAGCCAGCAGCCCTGCGTGCGCTGCGGCGGCAAGGGCAAGATCGTAAAGAATCCCTGCAAGAGCTGCCACGGCAGCGGCAAGATCGCCATCAAAAAGACGTTGGAGGTCAACATCCCGGTGGGCATCGACGACGACCAGAGCTTTGCGCTGCGTGGCATGGGCGACGCCGGCGCCAACGGCGGCCCGGCGGGCGACGTGATCGTGATGGTGACGGTGCGGCCGGATTCGCTGTTCCAGCGCGACGGCTACGACGTGTGGGTCACGGTGCCCATCACCTACAGCCAGGCGGTGATGGGCGACGACATCACGGTGCCCACCATCGACGGCAAGGTGCAGTACACCGTGCCCGAGGGCACCCAGAGCGGCACCACCTTCCGCCTGCGCGGCAAGGGCATCCAGTATCTCAATGGTCATGGCCGGGGCGATATGTACGTCAAGTGCGAGGTAGAGATCCCCAAAAAGCTGAGCAAGAACCAGCGCGAGGCGCTGAAAAAGTTCGAGGCCTCGCTCAAGGATGAAAACTACGAGCAGCGCAAGGGCTTCTTCAAAAAACTGAAGGATATGTTTGACAACTGATTGCAGGCATAACGATAAGGCCGGGCTTCCCATGGGGGAGGCCCGGCCCTTTTGTTGTCTGGGAAATGCCATTCCATTATAAAATGGCGAGATATTCGGTAAAAAAATCAAGGCTGCGGCTCGTTGAAATGCGCGAGCAGCTGTTCGGCGGGGGTCTTAGGGGCCTCCGCTTTTTGATTGAGGCGGCGGGCGAGGGAGCATATAAGCGCTCGGTCGTCCTCGTTCAGCGCGCAGAAGTCGGTGAGAAGATTTTTCAGTAGGAGAGGGCTGACATCGGCATGTTCCTCGTGGAAGAACTCCTCCGGTGTGATGCCGAAGTAGTCGCAGATATCCAGCAGCATGGGCAGTGAGGGCAGCGCGCGCCCGGAGGAGATGCTCTGGATATAGCTGCGGCTCTGGCCGAGATCGTAGCTCATTTTATATTCGGAGACGTGTTTTTCCAGCCGGAGCTGGGTAATGCGGTCACGAATGAATTGTGCGTCCATATCTGATACCTGCTTTTTGTTGTAGTACAACTACTATAAGCAGATTACAGAAGCGACTATGCTAATTTAATTTGTTTAAATGGTTGAAAATGATAATATAATTAGCTATAATGGGAGACAACAACAATTTAAATTAGTTGATTCCATCCATGACAGGAGGTGAAGAAAAGCGCAGTTGTTCCGGGTAAAAACAAAACAGGCTTGAGAAAGGACGGCGATTTTTATGAAACGAGTGATTTCCCTTTTGCTTTCGGTGTGCATACTATTCAGCTTTGTCATGCCGGTGTGGGCCGAGGAGGGCGAAACCTCCGGCACATGCGGCGACAATTTGACATGGACGTTTGACGAAGAAACCAGTACGCTGACGATCAGCGGTACGGGTGAGATGACGGATTATGATGGTGAGGAAGCACCTCCCTGGTGGGATGCGTACTACGAAAAGGTCGAGAAAATCGTAATAGAAGAAGGCGTGACCTCTATCGGAGTGGGGGCATTTTCCGCTTTTAGCAGTTTGCAGGAAGTAGAGCTGCCCGATACGCTGACCAGTATTGGAAGAGCGGCGTTTAGAATGTCGGGCTTATCCGAGATCGAGTTGCCGGACAGCGTGACCAGCATCGGAATTGCGGCATTCGGAATCTGCGAGAATCTGCGCAAAGTGGTACTACCTGAAGGCTTGACCAGCATCGAACAGGCTACATTCTGGAACTGTGAGAGCTTGACTGAAATCAATTTCCCGGACGGCTTGCAGAGCATCGGGCCGTGGGCTGTTGGCGGTACCTCCATCACGGAGCTTATTCTTCCGGACAGCGTGACCGAAATCGGAGTGGGAGCATTCAGCAACAACCTGTCTCTGACAACGGTCAAGCTGCCGGCAAACCTGACGGTTCTGGAAGAAGAAGTCTTTGTGAACTGCCCAGAACTGACGACAGTAGAGCTGCCCAGCGGCTTGAAAGAAATTAGGGCAAATGCGTTTGCCCCCGCTTGGGATGAAGAAACAGAAGAAATGTATAATGCCTGCGAAAAACTTACCTCTATCACCCTGCCGGACGGCTTGGAATACATTGGAGAGACTGCTTTCAATAGCTGCGGCCTGACCAGCGTCACCATCCCCGGCAGCGTGAAGGAGATTGCGCGCACGGCTTTCTACGAGTGCAAAAACCTGAAAACCGTCGTGATCGAGGAAGGCGTGGAGACCATAGGCGAAGGCGTGTTCAACGGCTGCACCGCACTGGAATCCGTTACATTCCCGTCCAGCCTGAAGAACATCGGAGATAACGCATTCTTCGGCTGTGAAAGCCTGACAGAGGTTGTCCTGCCGGAGGGCGTGGAGACCATTGGGGAAAGCGCGTTCAACGGCTGCACCTCTCTGGAAACCATCGTGATCCCCGCCAGTGTGACCTCCATCGGAAATGGCGCATTATACGGTGGCGAAGATGAGGAGGGCAATCAGTATGAAAGCTCTCTGAAACAGATCCTTTATTGCGGCACGGAGGAACAGTGGAACGAACTGATGGACAATTATCCGGAGGGCACGGGCCTCGGCATTGATTTGGGCAAGGTTACGGTAGTATATGATTATCAGATCCCGGTCGTGGAGCCGGAAACACCAGTGGAACCGGCCGAGCCTGCCCAAAGCGGCGGCTCCGGCGGCGATGACAGCACGGCCCTCCTGCTGGCGGGCGGCGCGGTGGCAGCTGCGGCCGGCATCTACTTCTACACCCATCCCGACGTGCTGCCCGCAGCCGTCCAGAAGGTGAAGGATTTTGCACAGGAAATCTCTGCGTGCGTGCAGGATAAGGTGCAGGCGCTTTCGGACAGCGTGCGCAGCGTGGGAGAGAAGTGGATTCCCGCCGCGGATAACGGCGACGCGCAGGACGCGCAGGAGCAGCCCGCGGCCTGACAGGCCGGCGCCAGGGGCCTGCGCAAAGAACAGAAGCACGAGGGGCCGTCCCTTCCTTTCACGGAGGGACGGCCCCTTT
>CAZYAX010000048.1:4678-8449 GCA_964646195.1 uncultured Faecalibacterium sp.
AAAGAACAGAAGCACGAGGGGCCGTCCCTTCCTTTCACGGAGGGACGGCCCCTTTTTACCTGTTCACCGCAGCCTTCTCTGGCCGTCCCGGTTGTCGAAAAACACCAGCCGCCCGCCGGGCAGATCGCGGCCATAGGTCTCCTGCTCTCCCATTTTGGGGATCGCCAGCCGGTCCAGCTGCGTACCGGCCGCGTCGCAGAGATAGAGCGTTTCGCCGGTTTTCAGGTTGAAGTTGCAGAGATAGTCGCCGATGGTGTGGGCATTTTTGTGGCCGTTGATATAAATGGCCTCGCCCGGCGCCAGCGTAACATCCGGCAGCTGATACAGCAGCGGCGTGGACGCATCGTCCGAGAGGTAGTATCCCGCCAGCTGCACACTGCCGGCGCCTGCGTTGACGAGCTTGATCCAGTCGTCTGAGCCACGCGCGGATACCTCGCTGATGAGCAGCGCGCCGTCCGGGCTGCGGCGGCAAACGGCACGCACGGTCAGTGTGCCGTTCTGCGCCAGCGCGTCGGAGACGGTCAGCTCCGGTTCGCGGAAGACGGCGCCGTTTACGATCCAGCAGGCAAAGGTATAACCGGGCTCCGGCTGCACCGTCAGCGTAAAGGGGACGCCGCAGTAGTAGCGGTTTTCGTACTGCTCGCCGCTGCCCAGGCACTGGTTGCTCCATTGGATGGACGCGCCCTCGCCGGCCTCGAACACGGCGCGGTAGGTTTCCTCCACGCCAAAATAAGTGCGGAACGCCTCCCGCAGGGCATCCTCCCGATCCCGCACCGAGCGCAGCAGGTTTTGGTAGGCGGCATCCATCTCCGAGACCCGGTCTGCGTCAAGCTGAAGGCGGCTCTCGGCCCGGATGCGGGCGTATTCCTCCCCCGCGATGGCCAGCACGTTCCGGGTGCGGAACGAGGTGTTCAGCAGGTCGGTCACCAGCGTGATGAAACGGCTGCGGTAATAATCGGAGCGCATCACGGCAGGGAACACCGAGCCCTCCCCGCGGTAAAGGCCCTCCATGAGGGAGATAAACGTGTCCTCGCGGCAGCCCTGGAAAAAGCCGCCGTCGTATTTTTCGTCCATGTGGGTGAAGTAGATCAGGTCGGCGTCGTAGATCAAAAAGCGCCACCGGCCGTCTGTATAGGGGTTGCCGTCGATCGGGCTGCCGGCGTACCGCCAGATCTCAAAATTGTTTGCGGGCCAGTCGGTGTTGTTGGCCAGGATCTCGATGGCGTAATAGAGCAGGAAGCTGTCCATGTCAAAGCAGGCTTCCAGCCGGTCGCGGTTGGCCGGGTCGTCCAGGTCGGCCTCAAACAGGGGCGTGTAATCGGAAGAGTGGAAGATCAGCGGCTCGGAGCCCTTGACGGTCTGCACCTGGTCGTTGTCCGGCAGGCCGTAGCGGTCGGCCAGATAGGAGTTGGAGTAGGGCTGCTGGATGTCCATGATGCCGTAAAACGCTCCGTTGAGATAGACGATGCAGCGCTGCGTAGCCGTGCAGCCGTCAAAATTGCTCTGTTCGGCCAGGCGGCTGATCAGGCTGGAACGGATGTTGCAGCCATCGTAAAGGTCCTGGCTGCCGCTGCGCAGGCGTACATGGTTGTAATTTGTGATGCGGGGAAAGGCGGTGGGAAGCGTGCTTTCGCCCAGCAAAGTCAGCTCCAGCCCGTCGAAGCGGGCGTCGTACTCCGCGCCGCCCTCGATGCGCAGGGATTTGACCGGGAACGCCGCGGAGGTGCCGCCCGCAACACCCAGCCCGATGCCGCGTTCCAGCAGCAGGGTGCCGTCCGGGCGGAACAGCGTGAACCAGGCCGGGCAGATCCAGTCATCGGTCTGGTTGCTGTAATTGGCGAAGATGCCGGTCTCGGAGTCGTAGAGCGCCTCCTCGGTGCAGGCGATGCTGATCACCGGCAGGGTGAAGCGGGTTGTAGCCCGGTCGCCGATCACATAGGTGCGCTCGGCAACCGTTTGGCACTCGCCCTTGTAACAGACCGCTATCTTGAGCGGGTAGACGGTCACCTGGCCGGCGCGGGGCGTGAGCCGGATGCCGCCCTCGCAGGAGGGGCTTTCGGGGGTGGGGTCGTTGCCGTCCAGCGTATAGCGCAGCACAGCCTGGCGGGGCAGATCCTTCGCCGGCTCGGGCGTGAGGAGGAGGGCATCCTCGTAAAAGCCGCTGGGCTGGGCGATGGATACGGCCTCTGCGTCGGGATTCAGATAGGAGAGCAGGCTTTCCACGCTGGCGCGCTCCCGCCAGCGGAACGCAAGCAGCGCCGCCGCCAGCGCCGCCCCCAAAAAGGCGAGGAACAGGACCTGCCGCCGCACCCGGCGCGGCCTGCACTCAGCCAACGCTCTCACCGGACTCCATCACCCAGTTCACGGTGTCCACGCCCGGCACCGCGCGCAGGGCCTCCGCCATAGCGGGGTCCAGCTCTTTGCGGGTGCGTACCTCAAAGATATACTCCCGGTGTTCCTCGCTGCGGTTGGCGGTGCGCAGCTTGCTTTTTACCACAAAGGGCTGGAGCGCCTGCCGGAATGCGTCGGTATCCAGCGGCTCGCCGCCGCCGGTGACGATGAGCAGGTAGCGGTTGTGAAAGCCGGGCAGCAGGCTCTCGGCCACAAAGACCAGCGCAATAAACAGGGTGGAGAGCAGGGCGAGCTTGAGGTTGCGGGAGCCGACACTGAGGCCCTCGGCAATGGCCCAGAACAGGAAGATGGTGTCCCGGCTGTCCTTGATGGCCGTGCGGAAGCGCACGATGGACAGCGCGCCTACCATGCCCAGCGAGATGACGATGTTGCTGCTGATCATCAGCATGATGACCGCCGCGATCAGCAGCGTGACCACCAGCGAAAGGCCGAACTTGCGGTTGTACGCCACGCCGTGGTAGGTGATGCAGTAGGTGGCAAAGATGAGCAGCCCCACCCCCAGCCCCGCCAGCAGGATGAGCAGGATGGAGACGGAACTGAGATTTGCGCTGTTGGTGTAGAAATAGTTGAAGATATCCTCTTTGGACATGGCGTTTGAACCTCCTCTAGCCTAAAACATCATAATAGATCTTCCGCCCTGCGCAGTATTTGCTCACCGAGGTGCGGGTGAGGCAGTAGGGGCGCAGGAGATCGGAGAGAAAGCCCATCAGGATGCGGTCATATTTCACTTCCAGAATGACCTGTTCGTTCAGGATCGGGGTAAAGCAGGGCGCGGGCGCGAACAGATCCAGACAGGACTCGCTGCTGCGCACCCGCAGGTCAAAGGTGATGCGGGTGTCGTAGCGGGGATACACATAGGCGATGCGGTCATACTCGACAAGGGCCGCCGGGCGGTAGGCCCCCAGCGCCATGAGCTTATAGAGCAGCACCGCGCTCTCGGACCGGGAAAAATGGCCGGTCAGGACGCTGAGCTCGCCCCGGCTCAGCCGCTGGCCCTCCTCGCGGGTGAGCAGCAGGCTGCGCTTATGCTGCAAATCGCCGTTTTTCTCTTTCAGCTCCAGTTTGCAGGAGGCGCTGTCTGGCGAGTAGGTCCGCAGGCGGATCTTCTTGCGCAGCTCGACCCCGGCCAGCTTGGTGGAAAAATCGATATCGTTCACCGAGTCAAAATACAGGCTGCGCACCAGGTAGCCGTTTGGCCCGGCATGTGCGTCCCGCGTCAGCAGGCAGTCCAGCGCGCGCTGCAGGGCCAGCGCGTCGGAGTAGGAGAGAAGGTATTTGTTTTCACTGCGGAAGACCGAGAGCTCCTGCGGCATGACATACACTTCCATTCTGTGACGGATCATTCGTAATAAATATAGG
>CAZYAX010000049.1:0-8306 GCA_964646195.1 uncultured Faecalibacterium sp.
AGCAGCAACTGCGCTTTTCTCTTCGTCATCGGCACGGCTCGCCCGGCAATCTGCACACCAGATTTATTCAGAGTTTCCAAAGAATTGGATCGATCCTGCTCAGCGATCCCGGTTAGCGCCTTGCGGCCTGTTTTGTGCCGCAAAATACGAATCCATGCGGCCGGCAACGGCTGTGCTTTTCGCTTTGGTGCGTCACGCGCTGCATCTGCAGGCCTGCATGCCGGATGAAAGCAGAGGCTTCTTAGTGGGCCGTTTCAAACAGCACCGTGACGGCCGTGCCCTGGCCGGGCTGGCTTTCCAGCGTGATCCGGGCGTCGTGGATGCGCACGATGTGCTTGACGATGGCCAGGCCCAGCCCGGTGCCGCCGGTAGCCTTGCTGCGGCTTTTGTCCACTCGGTAAAAGCGCTCGAATACGCGGCCTTGCGCCTCCTTGGGAATGCCGATGCCGGTATCCTTTACGGTGAGGTAGGCGTGGCCGTCCCGCGTGCAGCCGGTGAGCAGCTGCACCTTGCCGCCGGGGCGGTTGTAGCGGATGGCATTGTCGCACAGGTTCTGGCACAGCTCGTCTAAAAGGCTGCGGCTGCCCGGCACTGGCGCGCTTTCGCCCAGATAGCTGAGGGCAACGTAGGCGTGCTTTGCGTTGACCTTCTGCCGCTCGGCACAGTCCCGCACAACGTCCAGCAGGTCCACGGTCTCCTTGTGCTGCGTTTCCTTGGCGGCATCCAGGCTGTCCAGATGGGACAGCTCCAGGATATCGTTGACCAGCACGATCATGCGGCTGGCCTCGGTGTGGATCTTTTGCCCGAACAGGGGGATATCCTCCGGCTTTGCCAGGCCGGTTTCGATCAGCTCCGCATACCCGGAAATGCTGGTAAGGGGGGTCTTGAGCTCATGGCTGACGTTGGCCGTGAACTCCTGCCTGAGCTTCTCATTGCTTTCCCGCAGGATATGGTCCGAATGGATGGCCTCGGCAAAGGGGAGAAGCTCTTTATAGGGCACATGCTCCTGGATGTGCTCCAGATCCTCGGACATTTTCAGCACGGGGTTTACCAGGCTGCGGGTGAGCAGCCCGGCGGAAAGGGCGGCAGCGCCCAGCAGCACCAGGCAGCTCAGCAGGAGGGCGGGCAGCGCTTCGTCAAAGATGGACCAGAGGTTTTTGGAGTCCTGCGCAACACGCAGGACGTTTCCGTCTGCCAGGCGCAGGGCATAGTAACAGGTCCGATAGCCCAGCGTCTCGGAGGCGCGTTCGATGCGCCCGGTGCCCTGCGCCAGGGCGTCCCGGATCTCCGGGCGGGCGAGGTGGTTTTCCGGCTGGCTGACACCGGCTGTCTCGAACAGCACGCTGCCGTCCGGCGCAACAAGGGTAATGCGCAGGCCCCCGGCAGCAAATTCCCCCAGGCCCTCTGGCGCGTCCAGATAGGCATACCCGGCGGCAATTTCACTGGCCTCGTTTGCAAGACTTTGCCACGCCTGCTTGGTGAAGGCCCGGTGAAAGACAAAAATGCACAGCACTGCCGTGAGAACCAGCCCCAGGACACCGGTCAAAAACATCCGGCAGCCGATTTTTTCCTCCATACTGCGGGTCGTCATTCCTCTGCGGCCTCCTTATCCTCGGCCAGCTTGTAGCCCACCTTGCGCACCGTGCCGATGTAGCGGCCCGCCGGGCCCAGCTTTTTGCGTAGGGTGCGGATGTGCATATCCACCGTGCGGCTCTCCACCGAAACGTCTGTGCCCCAGACCACCTGCAAAATCGTGTCGCGGCTCACCACAAGCCCCGTATGCTCCAGCAGAAGCTGGAGCAGGCAGTATTCCTTATAGGTCAGCTCCACGGGCACGCCCTGCACGGTAACGCTGTGGCGGGCGTTATCCAATAAGATCTCGTGAAATGTATAGAGGTTGGGCCGGGGCTCCGGCGCTGCACGCCGCAGCGCGGCGCGCACCCGGCTTAAAAATTCCATGATGCCAAAGGGTTTGGTGATGTAGTCATCCGCGCCGCAGTCCAGCCCGCGCACGGTGTCCAGCTCGCTGGCCTTGGCCGTCACCATGATCACAGGCACACGGCGCAACGCCGGGGTATTGCGCAGCTTTTTCAGGATGGAGAAGCCGTCCTCGCCGGGCAGCATTACGTCCAGGATCACAAGCTCCGGTGTGGCGTCCCGCAGGGCGGGCCAGAACTGCTCGGCAGAGGCAAAGGCGGCTGCATCATAGCCGGTGGACTGCAATGCATATTGCTCCAGCTCCCGGATGGCGGTGTCGTCCTCCACAATATAGATCATTTGTTGCCCTCCGTATTTTCGGGGAAGAGGTAGCGCGCACGGTAGCGCTTGAGGCGGCGGCGGAAATTTTCGCTTTCCTCCGCCTCTTTTCCGTGGCGCAGGTTGTTGAGATAAGCGTGGGTGTCAAAGCTATCCTGCGCCACCTCAATCTGCGCTACGGCCACATTGCTGCAATGGTCGCTGACGCGCTCGTAGTTGGTGAGCAGATCCTCCAGAATAAAGCCGTATTCGATGCTGCAGCTGCCGGCCTGCAGGCGGGCCACATGGCGCGCCTTGATGGCGCGCACCAGCTCGTCCACCACCTGCTCCAGCGGCTCCACCTTGCCGGCCAGATACAGGTCGTTTTTGCGGAAGGCCTCGATGGAGCGGTTGAGCAGATCCTGCACGGCGTCCTCCAGAACGCCCAGCTCCTCCTGCGCGTCCGGCGAGAAGGCGACCGCCTTGTCGCGGATCTCCCGCGCGGCCTTTACCAGGTTGACCGCGTGGTCGCTGATGCGTTCAAAGTCGCTGATGGTATGCAGCAGGATATTCACGCTTTGGCTGTCGGCATGGGTCATTTCGCGGCCCGACAGCTTGACAAGGTAGGTTCCCAGCGCATCCTCATACCGGTCCACCTCGGCCTCCTGCTCATAGACCTTCCGGGCCAGCGCTTCATCCCAGGTGTGGGTCAGGCTCATGGCCTGAAAGACGCACACGCGGGCAAGCTCCGCCATATTGCCGGCAGCAGCGCGGGCGCGGTCCACGGCCACGGCCGGGGTGATCAGCAGGCGCTCGTCCAGCAGGGACACCTGCTCCTGCTGTTCGCCGTCCGGGATCGTGAGGATCGCCAGCTTTTCCAAAAGGCCTGCAAAGGGGAGCAGCAGCGCTGTGGCGCACAGGTTAAACACCGAGTGGACCACGGCGATGCCCCAGGGCTCGATCTGCCGGGTGACGAAGCCGAAACGAAGCACGGCGTTTGCGCCGTAGAATGCGGAGAGCAGGATGGCGGCGCCGATCACATTGAAGTAAAGGTGTACCACTGCCGCCCGGCGGGCGTTCCGGTTCGCGCCGACCGAGGAGAGCAGCGCGGTGACGCAGGTGCCGATGTTCTGGCCCATGATGATGGGGATCGCGCTGCCGAAGGTGATGGCCCCGGTGGCGCTCAGCGCCTGCAAAATGCCCACGCTGGCACTGGAGCTCTGGATGATGGCGGTAAGCACCGCGCCGGCCAGCACGCCGGGGATCGGGTTGGAAAAGCGCAGGAAGAGGCTCGTAAACCACGCTTCGTTTTGCAGCGGCGACACCGCCGAGGACATGGCCGTCATGCCGGTCATCAAGACGGCAAACCCGATCAGGATGGTGCCAACGCCCTTCTTCTTCTCGCTGCGGCACATATACAGCACAATGCCGATAAAGGCCAGCACCGGGCTGAAGGAGGTGGGCTTGAGCATCTGGATGAAGAGGCTGTCGCCCTCCAGCCCCGCCAGGCTCAGCAGCCAGCTCGTGACGGTGGTGCCCACGTTGCTGCCAAAGATGATGCCGATGGCCTGATGCAGCCCCATAATACCGCTGTTCACAAAGCCCACCACCATCACCGTTGTGGCGCTGGAGCTCTGGATCACGGCGGTGACGATGAGGCCCAGGGCAAAGCCCTTGAGGGGGTTATCGGTGAGCTTGCTGAGGATCTTTTGCAGCCGGCCCCCGGCCTGCTTTTCCAGCGCCTTGCCCATGGTGTCCATGCCGAACAGGAACAAAGCCAGCCCGCCCAGCAGAGAAAATACATTGAAAATTGTCATGGATTTTACCCTCATTTCCGCTTGTTGTCGCTTAATGAAAAGTATAAAAGCGGTATGTAAAATCCGAAACCGGCGCAATGTAAAATCTGTGTAAAGCCGTAAAAAGAGGCTTTGCCCTTTAATATGCCCACCCGGATGTACCCAAACACATATTACAACAAAATGCGGCCGCTGGCAATGCCTGCTGCCGGGGAATGCGCTGCAAAAAAATGATGCGGGGAATTGTAATCCGGCGATTCTTTTATTATAATAATAGAAATGACGTGAATCGAACCACGATAGAATGCAGGAGGAATAAGCTATGGCAAACTTTGCCGTCTCGTTGAAAAAGCTGACCGAGCGGGTCAGCATGGAAGTGATCTATTCCCCGCGCGATTTGGAAGAGATCTGCGTGGAGATCGCCGAGGTAAACCGCCCCGGCCTGTTCCTTGCCGGATACTATCAGTATTTCGACAAGGCCCGCCTCCAGATCGTAGGCCTGGCCGAGATGAAATTTTTGTCTGAGCAGACGGAGCAGCGGCGTTACGAGGCGCTGCTCCAGCTGTTCCGCCAGCAGCCGCCGGCCGTGGTGGTCTCCCGCATTGGGGAGCTGACCCCGTTCCCGGAGATGATCGAGCTTGCCAAGCAATATGAGGTGGCGCTGCTGGGCTCCAACGAGACCACCTGCACCCTCATGGGCAGCCTGATCAGCGTGCTGAACGTGGAACTGGCCCCGCGTATCACCCGTCATGGTGTGCTGGTGGAGGTGTACGGCGAGGGCATCCTGATCCTGGGCGACAGCGGCATCGGCAAGAGCGAGCTCGCCATCGAGCTGGTCAAGCGCGGCCACCGCCTGGTGGCAGACGACGCAGTGGAGCTGCGCAAGGTTTCCAACCGGCAGATCGTGGGCACTGCGCCGGAAAATATCCGCCACTTCATCGAGCTGCGCGGCATCGGCATCATCAACGTGGCGCGGCTGTATGGCGTGGGCGCGGTGAAGGTGAGCGAAAGCATCGACCTCGTAGTGGAGCTGGAAGCCTGGGATTCGACCAAGAACTACCAGCGTACCGGTCTGGAGAGCGAGACCTACGATATTTTGGGCGTCAGCCTTCCGTGTACGGCCATCCCGGTTTCGCCGGGCCGCAACCTGGCCGTGATTTTGGAGACAGCCGCGATCAACAACCGCCAGAAGAAGATGGGCTACAACGCGGCCAAGGAGCTGTTGATCCGCCTTGGCCTGGACGATACGGTGGACTAAATGGAGAAACTACCCCAACGGGAAACAGCAATTGCACAGCTGAAGGCCGGCCTGAAGGCAGCGGGCATCGCCGCGCTGAGCAATGAGCCGCTGGCAGGGCACTGCACCTTCCGCATCGGCGGACCCGCAGCGCTGCTGGTGCAGCCGCACACCGAGGCGCAGCTCTGTCAGGCGCTTGCGCTGTGCGGCGAGGCAGGCGCGCCCTATTATCTGCTGGGCAACGGCAGCAACGTCCTGTTTTGCGACGAAGGCTACCCGGGCGCGGTGGTGGACCTCACTGCAATGAAAGGCGGTATCGAGCGCACGGGGGACACCCTGCGCGCACATGCGGGCGTCAGCCTGGCGGCCCTCTGCACCGAGGCGCTTCGGCAGGGGCTTACTGGCCTGGAATTTGCCTACGGCATCCCCGGTACGGTGGGCGGCGCGGTTTACATGGACGCCGGCGCCTATGGCGGAGAGATAAAAGACGTATTGACGCAGGTGCGCTACCGGGCGGCGGACGGTACGATCCGCACCGCCCCGGCTGAGGCACTGGACTTGGGCTACCGGCACAGTGTTTTTGAAACCAACGGCGGCTGCATCCTTTCGGCGGAGTTTTGCCTGCAGCCGGGCGACCCGGCTGTGATCCGCGCAAAAATGAACGAGCTGATGGGCCGCCGCAAAGACAAACAGCCGCTGGATATGCCCAGCGCCGGCAGTATGTTCAAGCGCCCCCAGGGCGCGTTTGCCGGGGCGCTGATCGACCAGTGCGGCCTGCGCGGCTACCGGCACGGCGGCGCGGCCATCAGCGAGAAGCACTGTGGCTTTGTGGTCAACCTGGGCGGCGCGACCTGCCGGGACGTGCTGGCCCTGTGCGACGAGGTGCGCGCCGTCGTGCGTGAAAAGACCGGATACGATTTAGAAAGGGAAGTCCGTGTAGCAGGCGGCTGATTCGGAGGAGGGAAGTAGAATGGAGCTGCTGATCGTGAGCGGCCTGTCCGGCGCGGGCAAGTCTGTGGCCATGAACGCGCTGGAGGACATCGGCTATTTCTGCATCGACAACATCCCGGCGGCGCTTTTGCCGAAGGTCATTGCGTTTTCAGAGGCGGGCGAGAGCCGGCTGGAAAAGGCAGCCATCTCTATGGATGTGCGCGGCTGCCACAGCAGCGACGAGCTGATGCAGGCGCTCTCGGCCCTGGACGAGGAGAACGTCCATTACCGCATCCTGTTCCTGAACGCATCAGACAACGTGCTCCAGCGCCGCTATAAAGAAACGCGCCGCCGCCACCCGATCAGCATTGCGCGGGGCCTTTCGACGGTGGAGGCCCTGGCGGAGGAGCGGAAGATTTTGAAGCCTCTGGAAGAGCGGGCGGATTACTGGATCGACACCTCGCTGCTCTCCACCGCGCAGCACAAGGAGCGCATCTGCAACCTGTTCCTCAAGGAGGGCGGCGCAAAGGCGGCCATGAAGCTGACCGTGATGTCCTTTGGGTTCAAGTTCGGCCTGCCGGAGGAGGCGGATATCGTGCTGGATGTTCGCTGCCTGCCAAACCCCTTTTATATCCCGGAGCTCAAGCACAAAACGGGCCTGGATCAGGAAGTCGTGGACTATGTGATGAGCTCGCCGGAATCCCGGGAGCTGCTGGCGCGCATCGAGCATTTTCTCGAATATGCGCTGCCGCTGTATGTCAAGGAGGGCAAAAGCCAGCTGACCATTGCGGTGGGCTGCACAGGCGGCAAGCACCGCTCCATTACCTTTGCGCGCAAGATCGCGGAATACTGCGAAAAAGCCGGTTATATGCCCGGTATCCAGCACCGCGACGCCGGGCGCTGAGCCGCCAGGAGGGACAAAATGAGCTTTGCTTCACAGGCAAGGGAGGAGATCGCCCGCCGCCGCATCCAGAAGGATTGCTGTGTGCGGGCTGCCTGCTATGGCATCGCCTGCTTTGCAAAATATTTTGATGCGCGCGGCCTTGTGCTGCAAACCGAGCAGGAATCCACCGCCCTGTATGCGCAGCGTATGTTCGCCTGCTGCGGCGTGCCCGGCACGATCGAGGAACGGCTGCGTACCAGCGGCCGGGTCTATGAATTTGCCATCCGCGAGCCGGCGGCCGTGGCCCAGCTGCACGAGCTGTTCGGCACCACCGGGCGCGAGACCAACCTGCAGATCGACCCCTCGCTGCTGCGCTGCAAAACCTGCGTGAGTGCGTACATCGCCTCCGCATTTCTGTGCGCCGGCACGGTGATCGACCCGCAAAAGGAATACAATGTCGAGTTTTTGACCCCGCGCACCAACCTCTCCCGCGATTTTGAGGCCCTTTTGGCGGAGCATGAGTTTGCGCCCCACCGCACCCGGCGCAAAAGCGTCAACCTGGTCTACGTCAAGACCGGCGACAACGTGGCCGGCCTGCTGGCCTTTCTGGGGGCCGAGGAGGCGGCGGAGCGCATCCGGAGCGAGAAAGCGGTCAAATCGGTACGCAACTATGTGAACCGGCAGAACAACTGCGACACCGCCAATATGAGCAAGACCGCACGCGCCAATGCGGAGACCCTGAAGGCTGTGCGCTATTTGCAGGCGCGCGGCGCGCTGGATGCGCTGGCCGCACCGCTGCGCGAGACGGCCGAAAAAAGACTGGAATATCCGGATCTTTCGCTGGCTATGCTGGGCCGGTGCTTTGAGCCGGAGCTGAGCAAGTCCGGCCTGTCTCACCGGATGAAAAAGCTGGAAGCGCTGGCGCGGGAGCTGCGCGCACGCGAGGAAGGAAGGGGAAAGGATGCCTGAAGAAAAATGCCCTGCGAGGGATTTTGTCCATCTGCATGTGCATACCGAATACAGCCTTTTGGACGGCGCTTGCCGCATCGACCAGATGATGGACCGGGTGAAGGAGTGCGGCCAGACGGCCATCGCCTGCACCGACCATGGCGTGATGTACGGTTGTGTGCAGTTTTATAAGGCGGCCAAAAAGGCCGGCATCAAGCCCATTATCGGCTGCGAGGTCTATGTGGCCCCCCGCACCCGCTTTGATAAAGTAAACAAG
>CAZYAX010000050.1:0-8208 GCA_964646195.1 uncultured Faecalibacterium sp.
GCCCGAAGGGCGTGATTTGTTCAGAGGTTCCCTTATAAAACGATAGAAGACAAAAACGGCGTGCAGTCCAGAGGGGCCGGCACGCCGTTTTTTTGTGGCAAAAGCAGGGCAAAAGCGGAGGATTTCAGGGGTGGAGCTACTTTTGAGAGAGCTCCAAAAACTCCTGCAAGACGGAGCCGGCAGAAGCGGGCAAGTAGGCCATGCCCAGCGGGACGGGGTCGAAGCCCCGCAGCAGAACCTTGATCATATTGGAAAAGCGCTTGCTTTTTCCACAGGGCAGGATGGTGCAGGCAATGCCGGATTCCACGGCCAGCAGCATCCCGTCAAAGGTGTTGTAGATAGGCGGCACCTCGATGTGATAACGCTCCAGGTTTTTGCGGGAGAGCAGCGGGCTCTTTTTCTGGAGCTGGGTGTCGGCCAAAACGAGCTTTTGCCCGGCCAAGTCCTCAAGGGTGAGGTATTTGTAGGCGGCGAGAGGCCGTTCCTTGTTCACGAGAACGTAGTAGTAGGATTTATCCAGCGGCAAAAACCGCACGGTAGGGTAGCGCTCCACCTCATACTGGTAGCAGTAGGCCAGATCGACCTCCCCCGAGGACAACAGCTCATAGGCAGGGCGGTCGTCAGAGGAAGATATATCGACGGGCACCAGCGGGTGAAGCTCCGAAAAGGCTTTGATCGTTTTGGATAAGCGGGAGTAATCCGTCAGCCGGCGGATGAGCAGGTTGATGGAGCCCTCTTTCTTTTGCACCTCGCGGGCGGTGGCGAGGACCTCCTGGCATTTTTCCCAAAGTGGGAGGAACTGGGCATAAAGATAATTGCCCACCGCAGTGAGCGCGACGTTGCGGTTATTGCGCATAAAAAGCTGAAGGCCGAGCTCCTGCTCCAGGCTCTTGATCTGGTAGCTGACGACGGGCTGGGTGGTTTCCAGTGCTTCCGCAGCCCGGACAAAGCTCAGGTCCTGCGCGACCTGCAAAAAGCAGGTGATCTGCATGGAATTCAAAAAATAACTTCCCCTCTCGTGATTGCGCCGGTGTGGTATTTTGTATGATTATAGTATATCATAGAGGAATCGAGGAAAACAATAAAAATTCTTTGTTAATACATCGAATTATTGAGTTGTTCTTATTGATTTCTCTGGTATAATTAAATCAACCGAGCGCGCAATGTCAATATACTACGCGGCCGAAAGTTGAAAAAAATTGTGCCGACTGCCGCATAATGCAGCGAAAAAAAACGCCCATTGCGCGCTCCTGACTGGCCGCCCTGGCTTTACGCGGAGGCCGGGGCGGCCATCGTTTATTTTAATAATCAGGGAGGGTTGCTTATGTCAAAACAGATCTCAAGACGTGGCTTTTTAAAAGGCGGCGCGGCCAGTGTGGCCAGCGTGGCCGCTGCAGGCCTGCTGGCGGGGTGCAGCTCCAATACGGCAAGCAGTGCGGCTGCAAGCTCGCAGACTCCCGAGGCGGAGCCTTCACCCGCTGTGAGCTATGACAAGGAAGTGGACTTTTTGATCGTGGGTTACGGTCTGGCTGGTGAGGCGGCCGCGCTGGAAGCCAACGATATCGACCCGAATGCAAAGGTCTGTGTGCTGGAGAAGATGTCAGAGGAGAAGGCAGGCGGCAACTCCATCGCATCGGGCCAGACGGTGATTCTCCCGGCGGAGGACGATCTGGAGAACTTTAAAAAATATCTCACTGCATGCAGCCAGCCTAACCCCATCGCGGAGGAATACACAGACTTTTTGGCCACCGAATTTGCGCAGCAGGGCAGATGGATCCAGGGCACGATGGAGCCGGTAGGCTATGAACTGGGCTATGTGGGCGGCGGGCCCATCAGTTGGGGTTCGCTGGTCACCGAGTTCCCCGACCTGGAGGGCGCCAACTTTAAGGGCTGCTCGGCCCATGTGCGCGCGGCAGGCTCGACCTTTGAGTACGGCGGCGTATGGCGCGGCTTCCATCTGGCGGTGCAGACGCGTGAAAACATCGAGGTGTGCTACAACACGGCCTTTAAGTCCCTCATTCAGGACGAGACCGGCGCAGTGCTGGGCGTAGTGGCCACCGACGAGACTGGCAAGGAGATCCGCATCGGTTCGCAAAAGGGCGTGGTGCTGGCCTGCGGCGGCTTTGAGAATAACCTCGAAATGCAGCGCAACTTCCACGGCATGGACATGGCGTACACGGGCGGCACGCCGGGCAACACGGGAGACGCCATCGAGGTGCTGATGTCCAGCGGTGCAAAGATGTGGCACATGAAAAACCAGACCCAGTCCGGCGGCTTCTGGCTGGGCATCAAGGTGCCGGACCATGAGGCAGCGTTTATGCGCAACTACTCTATGGCGGGTACCTCCTGGATGGAGGTCGCGGCGGACAGCAAGCGCTTTTATAATGAGACGGGCGCTTACCACCGCCAGCACATGAAGTACAAGGAGTACGGCCACTATGTGGATCTGCCCCACGACCGCGCGCTGCCTGTCGATCTGATCTTTGACGAAAAGACCCGCCTGGCCGGCTCCATCGTGACCAAGTGGATGAGTTGGCCCATCACCACCGAGGGGTATGTCTGGTCGGACGACAACAGTAAGGAAGTGGAGAGCGGCTGGATCATCAAGGCGGATACGCTGGACGAGCTGGCCGAAAAGCTGGGCCGCGACCCCGCAACGCTGAAGGAGACTGTGGAGAACTTCAACGAAATGGCCCGCGCTCAGAAGGACAAGGAGTTTGGCCGCAGCGCCGAGACCATGAGTCCGCTGGATACGCCGCCGTACTACGCCGTGGGCATTGCCCCCGCGCTGGTGGCGACCACCGGCGGCGCAGAGCGCAACACCAAGGCGCAGGTGCTCAAATGGAACGGCGAGGTTATCCCCAACCTGTACGAGGCCGGCGAGCTGGGTTCGTATGTCTCCAACCTGTATCAGAACGGTATGTTCCTGGCGGAAGCCATCGCTACAGGCCGTGCCGCAGCCGATACGGCATTCGGCGGCCGTTCGACCGTGTCGGCCGAGCTGGTGATGGCGCACGCGGAGTATGACATCGCAGGCAAGCCGGACGGTACTTATGAGCAGCTCATCAAGGGCAACCACGGCGAGTACACCTTGCAGGTGCAGGTGGCCGGCGGCAAGATCACGGATCTGCAGATCATCAGCGGCCGTGACAATATGTACATGGACGATGCGCAGCTGAAGGAATTCTTCGACTCGGTGATGGAAGGCCAGAACGTGGAAGTGGACGGCATCTCCGGCGCAACGCTGGACTCCAACAACCTGATCGACGCGCTGAAGGCGATATTTGAGAAGTAATGCAAAGCCGGCGACGGCGAAAAAACAGTAAACTGCCCCCTGAAGCGTGGCTTGGGCCTGCTTCAGGGGGCAGTTTTTTCAGCGTTCGGCGGGGCTTTCCTCCAGCAGCGGCAGCCGGATGGTAAAGCAGCTGCCCTCGCCGGGGGCGCTTTGCAGCACGATCTGCCCATGGTGCAGCTCCACCAGCTCCTTGGCGATGGTGAGGCCGAGGCCGGTGGAGTCGTGTTTTGTCGGGCCGGAGGTGTGGAAGTAGCGCTCAAACACGGCGGCCTGTTCCTTGGGGGCGATGCCGCAGCCGGTGTCCCGCACGGCGGCCAGCGCCCAGCCGCTCTCGGCCCGGCAGTCCACCTCCACCTGCCCGCCGGCGGGGGTGTAGTGGATGGCGTTGGTCACCAGGTTCTGAATGGCCTGCTGCAAGCGCATTGCGTCGCCCCATACCGGCAGCGGCCCGGCGGCGTTCAACATGAGCTGCACGCCTTTTTTATCCGCCTCCGGGCGGCAGGCGGCGCACACCTGGGCGGCGGCCTCATCCAGAGCCACCAGCTCCTCGCAGAGCATCACCTGCTTTTGCTCCAGCTTGGCCGCGAGAAAGAGGTCCTCGGTGAGGCGGCGAAGAAATTCGATGCGCTCCTGCAAGGTGGGCAGCAGTGTGGGCAGGGCCTGCGGGGAGGCAGCCAGCGTTTCCAGCCCGCTGCTCACTGAAAAAAGCGGGCTGCGTAAGTCGTGGAAGATGTTCAGCATCATGCTCTTGCGGGCCTCGGTCTGCTGGGTCAGCTCCCGGGTGCGCTCGGTCACGCGCTGATCCAGCTCGCGGGCCAGCTGTTCGGTGCGGTCAAATTGCAGCGCAAACCGGCGGCACACAAAGAACATGCATCCAAATGCAAAAGGAAAATCGTATACCCGCGCGCAGCGGATGATGTAGAAGAGAAAGGACTCCCGGAAAAACGGCAGCTGCAAGCCGGGCAGGAGCACCCATGCCCGCAGCCCGTTGGTGAGGCTGGCCCCCAGCAGGAGCATCCAGGCCCCGCCCACTTTGCGCTCCAGCGCGTGGGCCAGCAGCAGCTGGCTGGCGAGCATCCCGGCCAGCAGCATCGCGCTGTGGAAGCCGCTGTGCGGGAGGCTGCTCAAAAACAGGTACAGCAGCGTGAGGGCCAGGTTGCGGCGCCTTGCCGGCGCGGCAAAGCAGCCCGTGAGGGTGGCGCTGAGCCAGAATTGGGCAAGAACCAGGACGGCAAAGCAAACCCATTGAAGCCTTGTAAACCCGGCCTGCGCCGGGCCGGGAAAGTGATAGATCAAAAAGCCCCAAAAAAGCAGTACGGCGAGATACAGCAGAAAATATCCCAGCTCGGGCTGACGCTTATAGAAAAACAGGCCCAGGATGCAGGCCAGCATCGTGGCAAAGGCGGCCAGCGTTTGCAGCTGGACGGCCTTCCGCAGCTGGATGCTGCGAAGGGAGCAGCCGGGCGTTGCCAGCCAGGCGGGGGAGAGCGCGCTGCCCAGGATCGTGAGGCGGTTGGGCTGGCCCGGCGCGGCCAGGGCGAGGCGGTATTGTTCGTCTGTATGGCTTTCGCCCTCTGCCAGCAGCCGCACCGAGGGGCTCAGCCAGATATCCAGCGCCTCCAGCCCCTCCTCCGCCGTGAAGCAAAAGCTCCATTGACCGGGGGAGATCTCCTCCCAGCCGGAGAGGGTGACGCCGGCGTCCGCCATTGCCCGGGTGAGGCAGCCGCCGTTTTGCAGCGTGGGCCGGCGCGCGTTGGCCCAGACGCCCCATACGAACACAGCCAGCATAAGGGCAAAGGAGAAAAGTGAATAAAAAAATGTTTTTGAACGCATGGCGGCCTCCCCGGTTGTGTAAAACGGAAAAATACGGTATACTGAGTATAGCATATTTCTGTAAAAAAGGGGAGAGGCAGACAATGATCCGTGTGCTGATGGTGGAGGATGACCCGGTGATCCGGGATACGACCCGGTATTTTCTGGAGAGCCAGAAAAACTTTTCGGTGGTGTGCGCAGTCACCGGCGGCGAGGCGCTGGATCACGCGCGGGAGAGCTTTGACGTGATCTTAATGGACATCCTGCTGCCGGATACCAACGGCGTGGATCTGTGCCAGCGTATGCGGACATGGTACCACTGCCCGGTGATCTTTACCTCCTGCCTGGACGATACCGAGACGATCGTACATGCGCTGGAGCTGGGGGGTGATGACTTTGTGGCCAAGCCCTATAACCATAAGGTGCTGCTGGCCCGCATTATGGCCAACATCCGCCGGGTGCAGATGGATGCCGCCGAGCCCAGCCTGGGCGGCTACCACTGCGCGGGCTTTACGCTGGATTCGGACAGCCATACCGTGCAGGTGCGGGGCCAGGTGATCCATCTGGCGGATATGGAGTACCGCATTTTGACGCTGTTCGTGCGTTTTCCTAATACCTTTTTCACGGCCAGCGAGCTGTACCGCCGTATCTGGGGCAAGGACAGCCTGGGAGATGTGCGCACGGTGCAGGTGCACATCCACAACCTGCGCAGTAAGATCGAGCCGGACCCGGCGCATCCCGTCTACCTGCGCAACGTCTGGGGCAAGGGGTACATTTTTGTGCCCGGCGACAGGACGGAAAAGAGCGCCGGAAAGTGTTAAGAAAATTTAAGGAATGGCACAAGGGCGTTTAACAGAAGTTAAAAGACAAATACGGGAGATTATGATAAATTTATAGCAAGCGGGCGGCCGGGCGGGCGATGCGCGGCCGCCTTTTTTGCATGAACATGAATAAGAAGAGTAAATGAAAGGAACGAACAAGCCATGAAAAAGATCTCCCGTAAGAACTTTATCAAGCTGGCATCCGCTACTGTGATGAGCGGCGTGACCGCCGGCGCTTTGGCCGCATGCGGCGCAGCCAGCAGCTCCACGGCAGCCCCGGCGTCCTCTGCGGCGGCCGCTTCGGGCGCGGCGGGCCTGTATACCCCTGGCACCTATGAGGCCACGGCGGCCGGCATCAACGGTGACGTCAAGGTCACGATGACTTTCTCGGACAGCGCCATCACCGACGTGGTGCTGGACGTTTCGGGCGAGACGGCCTCCATCGGCGGCGCGGCAGCCGAAGACCTGAAGGCGGCCTTGATGAGCGCCCAGAGCGCGGACATCGACGTGGTCTCCGGCGCGACCATCACCTCCCAGGGCGTTATGAAGGCAGCCCAGAAGTGCATTGACCAGGCCAAGGGCATCGCCACCGTAGAGGTGGTCAGCCTGCCCACCGGCGACGAGAACGACTGGCTGGGCAAGGAGCCGGATATCGACGAAGCGGCCATCACCGAGACCTGGGATACCGATATCCTGATCGTGGGCGCGGGCAACGGCGGCCTGTGCGCGGCGGCTTACGCTGCGCAGAAGGGTCTGGCCTTCCGCATCATCGAGCAGAACTCGGTCGTTCAGGACACCCGCCATTGGTACGGCGCCATCGATTCCTCCGCCGCAAAGGCAGCAGGCGAGCCCCCGTTTGACCGTGCCAAGCTGCTGAGCGAGATCAGCCGCTATGCCTCCGGCAAGTGCGACCAGCGCGTGGTCAAGACCTGGATCAATGAGTCTGCCGCTATGCATGACTTCGTTTCCGGTATTCTGGAGAACGAGCCGTACAACTACAAGTGTACCTTTACCTCCGGCACTGAGGCGGCATGGCCCGCCGAGAACGCCGAGCACAATACGGATTACCTGTTCCCCGTTGAGGAGCACACCTACAATGGTTCCGAGAAGCCCCGTAACGTGGTGTTCCAGGAATACGTCGAGAGTCTGGGCTATTCCATCGACTTCAACACCTCGCTGGCCAAGCTGGAGAAGGACTCCTCCGGCCGCATCACCGGCGTGATCGCCCAGAGCACTTCCGACGACCACTTCATCCGCATCAACGCGGCCAAGGGTGTGCTGCTGGCCTGCGGCGGCTACCCCGGCAACCCCTACATGATGGAGCAGCTGGACCCGCTGGGCACCAGCGTGACCACCGCCTGCTCCTACTCCCCGGCCGACAAGGGCTACGGCATCCGCGCGGCCGTGTGGGCAGGCGCCAACATGGATAAGGAAGCGGCCCCCATGCTGTTTGACCGCGGCATTGTGCCTCCGGGGCAGGACGCCGGTTATGTGGACAGCCCCAACGCCTTCGGCGGCAAAGCCTTCCCCGGCGCAATCCGCCAGTATAACCCCGGCACCCAGCCGTTCCTCAAGGTGAACCGCAACGGCGAGCGCTTTGCCAACGAGAGCTGCCCCTACAACGACATTGTGTATGCGGCGGCCCACCAGCCCGGCCGGGTCTACGCGCAGATCCACGACGCGAACTGGTATGAGGACGTACAGCGCTTCCACACCATTGGCTGCTCGGCCCAGACCCGCGCGGGCGGCCCCGCCTATGTGGAGCCCAAGATGGAGGAGGCCATGGAGCTGGGCTGCCTGTTCAAGGCGGACACGCTGGAGGAGCTGGCCGACAAGCTGGGATTCACCGGCGAGGCAAAGGAGACCTTCCTCGCCACCGTCGCGCGCTACAACGAGCTGTACGACGCTCAGGAGGACACCGACTTCGGCAAGCCGGCCTACCGCCTGTCCGCTATCCGCACCGCGCCGTTCTACGGCTGCTGGCTGGGCGCTTCGCTGCTGACCACCGAGCAGGGCATCGCCATCAACTACAAGGGCCAGGCGCTGGATACCAACAACCAGCCCATGGAGGGCCTGTATGTCACGGGCGACAACTCCGGCAGTTTCTTTGCCAACAACTACCCCTGCCTGATGGCGGGCGTGGCCATGGGCCGCACCCTCACCTTTGCCATCAAGGCCATCAAGCAGATGGGCGGCCTGGAAGAATGACCTCGGCATGAAGCGTTCCTGAACCATGAAAGTTTAGGGAAGCTCTGAATAAATCTGGTATGCAGATTGCCG
>CAZYAX010000051.1:0-8174 GCA_964646195.1 uncultured Faecalibacterium sp.
CGGCAAGATGCGTGCCAAGCCCGAAGGGCGTGATTTGTTCAGAGGTTCCCAAGAAAAATAAGAGGGAACGGCCCTCAAAAGAAGCTGTTTTAGCTCCCTTTGAGGGCCGATTTTTGTACACTGTTTTTGGAAGAAGCGTTCAGTATACTATCACGTTTTGCCGCGCACACTCGTCCAGAAAATCCTGCGGCAGATGCCCGTCCGAGAGGATGATGTCCACATCGGCGAGCCCGCAGATGGAAAAGGTGTTTTTGAGCCCTACCTTGGAGGAATCCATCAGCACGGCCACCTGCCCTGCGCGGGCCAGGGCCGTACGCTTGAGTTGGCTTTCTTCCTCCACACCGCAGGCAAAGCCGGTGTCCGGATGATAGCTGGTGACGCCCAGAAACAGCAGGTCAAAGCTTACCTTTTGCAGTTCCTGTATGGTCTGGATACCGGCAATGCTCAGACTGTACCGGTTGAGGATCCCGCCCGGCAGGATCACCCGCGGGGCGGACAGCCGCGCCAGTTCCATGGCGCAGCTCAGCCCGCTGGTAAAAATCAGGTATGGTTCATCCGGGATCACCTTGGCCAGCGCCGTGGCGGTGCTGCCGGAATCCAGATAGAAGGTGGTGTTGGGCCGCAGCAGATCCAGCGCCTTTTGTGCGATGAGCTGCTTTGCCTCGGCGTTCCGGGCTGTACGGCGCCCCAGAAGGTCGTCGGTGCCAATCACAACGTCCACAGATTTTGCGCCGCCATGTACGCGGACCAGGCGGCGAGCCTGATCCAGCGCCTTGAGGTCGGTGCGCAGGGTCATCTCAGATACGTTGGGAAACGCCTCTTTCAGCTGGGCAAAGCTGATGCTGCCCTTGCGGTTCACCAGCTCTACGATGGAATTGCGCCGTTCGTCCATAAAAATCGCTCCTTGCCGCCGCCCGGCAAAGCCGGCGCGGCAGCTCCGTTATTCCTTTACGAAGTTTGCCAACAGGTATTCCTCTGCCTCGGGGCACCACAGGCCGTTGTGGGCGTCTACAATGTCGGCCAGCTCGGTATAGCGCCCATCCTCCGCACCTTTGGCGCGCAGGTCGGTCAGCGCGGTGAGGGGCATTTCCAGATGGGTGTAGATCAGCTTTTTGCCGCCGGGGATCTTGGGCAGGTTGAGAGTAGTCCCGGCAGCGGCGTCCAGGCCGCCGATGTGGGTGACCATGACGGCAGGATTGATGCGCTTGGCGGCGGTCAGCTCCAGCGACTCGATCATATCGGCCGTGTTGCCGCCGGTGGTGCCCATGACGTGGGTGGAATTGTAGTGGACGTCGTAGAAGTTCATCCTGGCGCTGAACTTGTTGTCGGTGGGGCCGGCAAAGAAATTCAGGCAGCCGTCGCGGCCCAGCACGGCGGAGCTCTGCTCCACCACAGCGGCCACCGGCGCATAGCACAGCACGTCGTCAAAGCCGGTGCCGCCGGTGATCTCCAGCAGGCCGGCGACGGGGTCCTCCATCTTGCCGGTGTTCACAAAGTGCAGCTCAATGCCGTCCGCCGCGGCCTCTGCGGCCGGGAACAGGCTCTCGGCGCGGTCCAGGCGCTCCTGGTTCACGTCGGTGACCACCACCATGCTGGGGCGCACATCGCGGTGCAGCGCATAGGTCAGCGCGCCCAGGCCCATGGGGCCGGCGCCGGCCATGATCGCCAGCTTGCCGTTTTGCTTGATGCCCATCTCGTGGTGGTATACGCCCATTTTGGTGTGGTAGGCGGCGTTGAAGGCACCGATGCTGCACGACATCGGCTCAGCCAGGGAGGCTTCATAATAGGCGCGGCCCTTGTATTCCAGCAGGCAGCCCAGCTCCATGACCTCGGCCGGGATGATGCAGTAAGTGGCGTCGCCGCCAAAGAACTCATAGGAGTATCCGGGGCTCCACATGGTGCCCTTGTAGTTCAGCGCGGGCTGAAGCGTAAACTTCATGCCGGGCTTGAATTTGTCCTGGTGTGCTTTGCCCACTTTGACGATATCGCCGGCGAACTCGTGGCCCATAATGGCGGGGTGCTCGGCCACATCCGCGTGGACGCGCTTGTGGGCGGTGCCCAGGATGGCGCATTTATAGGTGGACATGCAGATGCTGTCCGAAACGACTTTGACAAGGATCTCGTCGTCCTTGATTTCAGGCAGTTCAAATTCCTCGAGGCGCAGGTCGTTGGCGGCGTGCAGGCGTACAGCTTTAGCTTTCATAAAAAAATCTCCTCTTTTACGGTAATCGTTCAGAACGGGAAGTGCGGCCGGTCACAGGGTGTGCATGACGACCTTGGGGATGAGCGTTTCGATCACGCCATACTCCGCGGCCTGGGTGCCGCTGCACATCACGTTGGCGGCCCCGGTGGCGGTGGAAAGGCGCACGGCCTCCTCCAGCGGCATATGGGTGTCTGCCGCATAGGCCAGCGCGGCAACCACACTGTCGCCCGCGCCCACGGTGCTGCCCACCTTGACCTTGAGCCCCTCGGCGTAGAGGGTCTTTTCGCGGGTAACATACAGCGCCCCGCGGCCGCCCATCGAGACGACGACCTCCTCAATGCCCTTTTCCAGCAGGGAGAGGGCGGCATCCCGCAGTTCCTCCACCGTTTCCAGCGTGCGGCCCATCAGGCGCGAAAGCTCGTCGTTGTTGGGCTTGATGAGGTGGGGCACGGCTTCGATGCCCTCGGCCAGCAGCTCACCGTCCGCGTCCAGGAAGACCTTAGCCCCGGTACGGCGGCATTCGGAGACCCAGGTGCGGTAGGTGCTTTTGGGCGCGCCGGCGGGCAGGCTCCCCGCCAGAACCACCACATCGTTTGGCTCCAGCATGGTGGTGAGCCGCCACAGCAGGCCGTTCAGCATGGACTCGGTGACCCGGAGGCCCGGTTCGTTGATATCCGTATTGGTGTGGTTTACGGGGTCGATCACCTTGAGGTTGGTGCGGGTCTCCCCCTCCACAAAGCAGAAATCGCAGTCCAGACCGCGCTCATGCAGCTTATCGGCAATGGTATGGCCGCTGGTACCGCCCAGGATGCCCAGCGCCTTGCTGGTACCGCCCAGCTTGGCGATGACCTTGGAAACGTTGATGCCCTTTCCGCCGGGATCAGTGCGCAGGGTGGTGATCCGGTTGACCGTATCCAGCGTGAAGTTCGGGATCTCGACGGTTTTGTCGAGGGCGGGGTTTAAGGTGACAGTGTAAATCATAGCACACTTCCTCTTGTTCAAAAGCAGTTGGTAAACGAAACATGAATTGTTGAAACGAAAGCCTAACAGTATAATATCAATAATCCGCAAGCTTGTCAATTTGTTATTTCAACAATTATTCCAAGAAAAAGCTGTGCAAAATGTGCAAAAATACCGGATTGCATTGCAGCAGTCCGGCAGAAAATGGGCCATTATAAATAGGAAGAAACTTTTGAAACAAAAGTTGGAGGTTACTTCTTCCCCTGGATGCGGATGGTCAGTGCCTGGCGGAACCTCTCCCCCAGGCCCTTTTCCAGCAGGGAGGCTGCCTTCTGCCGCTCGCCCGAGCGCAGGTGCTCCATCAGAGCGGGCTGCTCGATGAGCAGCGCGCTGACCGCCTGCATCACCTCCACAGGGATGCTGCCGTCCCGGTTCGGGGCCAGAAGCACCAGCGCCCCGCGGATGAACTTGCCCGGCTCATAAACGGGCGGCTGCGCCTGCAGATAACCCAGCCGGCAACCCATCACGGCCGAAGTGCGGCAGTGCAGCAGTACGGCCTGAAGGGGCTTGATATAGGTTTCGCCCAAGCCTTCGCGGCGCACAAGGGCCTGTTCCACGGCCTGTGCATCTGCCGCCAGGGGGCAAAATAGCCGGGAACCCTCCTGGATCAGCACCGCGCGGCTGCCGGGTGCGGGCACGGTGCGAATCGTCAGGGTATCCAGCAGCTCCAGAATGGCCGCGCTGAGCCGGGCGGCATAGCGCAGCGCTTCGGCACGGTCCGTGGCGGGCGCAGTGGGTTCAGCAGGCGCAGCGGGCGGCGGCGCGTTTTGCAGGCGCTGAATCTCGGCGCGCAGCACGGCCCGGTCCGGCTCCTGCAAAATGGGGTTGATGCAGATGTGGGGATAATCCAATTGCAGGGGTACCGTGGAGATGACCAGGTCGATACCCTTGGCACGCAGCTGCGCCGGGTCCAGCGCGCGCACCGAACTGCTGGACTGTACATGGAACACGGGAAAATCCCGCATCAGCTGCGAGGCCAAAAAACGGCTGGAGGCCATGCCATAGGGGCACACGACCACCACGTTGAGGCGCATACGGGCCAGCGCGTCCTGCTCCAGCACGGCCCCGAAGTGCATCGCCAGAAAGCCGGCCTCCGCATCCGGGATGAAGGGCAGCGAAAGCTGCTGCTGGGCCAGGTCGCAGGCCGTGCGGGTGGCATGCCAAAGCCGGGGATACTGTTCCTGGATTAGGGAGAGCTGCGGATTTTCGGCGTGGGTGCCCTGCTCCAGCCGGTGCAGCATGGGGCGCAGATGGCAGCAGAGATCGTCCCCCAGGGTGGGGTATTGGGCAAGGCTTACGCCCATTTCCTGCTCCACGCCGCCGATCAGCACCGAGGCCAGGTAGCGGAGGTAAAGCTCCCGGCTATCCGGCCCGTCCGGAGAAGCCGGCGTCCGGCAGGCTTCGAGATAAAGCGCCAGGTAACCGACCTCGGTGCGGGAAAATGGCAGCCGGAACGCATCCTCCAGCCGGGCGGCCAGCAGCTCCGCCTGAGAGCTGCCGGCAGGGCAAGCCAGAGCTACGCTGTCCTGAATGCCTTTTTGCAGCTGCTGGACCGTGAGGGCAATGTGGACGGCCAGCGAGAGAAAGCCGGCGTCCGTAAAGGAAAGGCCCTGCTCTCGCTCAAATTTCTGCAAAAGACCCCAGACCCTTTGCGAGACGGCCGGGTCAAGCAGGGCGGTGAGGGGCGCGTCCGGCAGGGGCTCACCCTGCAAAAACGCCTGCCAGTCCTGCTCGGGCAGATGCAGGCGCAGCAAAGAGCCTGCCGCACGGCGGAGCTTTTCGGGGGGAGCGTCCAGCCAGAGGCCCACGCCGGGACGGCGGCAGAGGGAGACCCCGTAGGGCTTGAGCCATTCCTCCAGAACCTCCAGATCGACGCTCAGCGTGTGCTCGGAGATATCCAGATCATGGGCCAACGCATAGGTCTTTACCGGCCCGTCGGCGGCGAACAGAGCGATCAGCAGCCGCTGGCGGCGCTCCCTGCGCGGCAGCACGGGCTGGGGGTGACCCTGCTCCAGCAGGGTATGCAGGGCAGCGCGGGCCTCCGGCCCTTCGTCCAGCAAAATGCCCTGGCCGGGGCTGCGCAAGAAGCGGAAGCCCGCAGCAGTCATCCATTCCTCTACGCCGGGCAGTTCCCGCAGCACCGTGCGGCGGCTGATATCCAGGGCCTGTGCCAGGGAGGCGGCTGTGAGCCAGGTGCGGGGCAGGCGGACCAGCGTTTCGATCAGCTTGCGGCCGTTGGCTGTGAGGCTGGGGAGGGCTTTTGCATCGGGCATGAAGTGTTCACCATCCTGCTTTTAGGATTTTCTGAGGATAAATCTAGTGTAGCACAGAGGGAAATGAAAAGCTACATAAAAACGAGAAACTTTTTTGGCACCATCTGCTGGTGCCAAATGCAGGCAAAGAAGCCGCCCGGCCGCCTTGATACTGTGAGATTCGATAAAAATTATAAAATCTTTTCAGCAAATTTGCCATAAAAGCCTGGTTTGGCACCAGAGACCGGTGCCAAAGTGAGGATAAGCTGTTCTTGCAATGTGGACAGAGTTCCGGTAAACTGGAACCAATGAAACGAAAGCAGCCGAATATTTACCCCTTTGATCCTGAAAAGGAGAATGTGAGAATGAAAGAAAAAATAGGACGCTTTGGCAAATTCCTCAGCGGGATGGTCATGCCGAACATCGGCGCGTTTATTGCCTGGGGCTTTTTGACGGCCCTGTTCATTGAGGCCGGCTGGATTCCCAACGCCGGGCTGGCAAGCATGGTCTCGCCCATGCTGACCTACCTGCTGCCCATCTTGATCGCGGGCCAGGGCGGCTATATGATCGCCGGGGATCGCGGCCGTGTGATCGGCACCATCGCAGTAGTGGGCTGCATCTGCGGCTCCGAATATACGATGCTGATGGGAGCCATGGTGATGGGCCCTGCCGCCGGCTGGGTCATCAAACGGTTTGACAAGGCCGTGGAGGGCAAGATTCCCGCAGGCTTTGAGATGCTGGTGAACAACTTCTCCATCGGCATCCTGGGCCTGATCCTGACCATTCTCGGCTACTATGTGATCGGCCCCTTTATGAGCCTAATTTTGGGTATCCTGAGCGCAGGCGTCAATGTACTGGTGCAGCACAGCCTGCTGCCGCTGGTCTCCGTCTTCATCGAGCCGGCCAAGGTGCTGTTCCTCAACAACGCCATCAACCATGGCATCTTCAGCCCCATTGGCGCGAGCCAGGCCGCCGAGACCGGCCGTTCCATCATGTATATGCTGGAGGCCAACCCCGGCCCCGGCCTGGGCGTTCTGCTGGCCTACGCGCTGTTCTGCAAGGATGATACCACCCGCCAGTCCGCCCCCGGAGCGATCCTGATCCACTTCCTGGGTGGCATCCATGAGATCTATTTCCCCTACATCCTGATGAACCCGGTGGTCATCATCGCCCCTATCGTGGGCAACTTCTGCGCGATCCTGTTCTACTCCATCACCAGCGCAGGCCTGTCCGGCCCTGCTTCCCCAGGCTCCATCATTGCCTATATGGCCATGGCCCCCCGAGACTCCATCTTTACCGTATTTCTGGGCGTGGTGATCGCCGCCGGCGTTTCCTTTGTGATCGCATCCCCCATTGTGAAGATGGCGCACGCCAAAAACCTGGACGAAGCCACGGCCCAGATGAAGGACATGAAGGCACAGGCCAAGGGCATCGCCGCTGCTGCAACTCAGTCCATCGGACCGGCCGACGCCAGCAGGGTGCGCAAGATCGTGTTTGCGTGCGACGCCGGCATGGGTTCCAGCGCGATGGGCGCTACCAAGTTCCGTAACCGCATCCATGACGCAAAGCCCGGCCTGATCGTCACCAATACCAGTGTGGACAACATCCCCGCCGACGCGGACATCGTGGTGTGCCAGCGCGTCCTGGCCGACCGCGCAAAGGCGAGCGCACCCAACGCTCTGCTCATCACCATCGGCAACTTCCTGGCAGACCCGCATCTGGATAACCTCTATGCGTCCTTGGTAGACGGCGGCGAGGAGGAAACTGTTCCCGCCCCGGCCAAGGAGGCTGCTCCCTCCGGCGCAATGAACGGCGTGATGAAGCGGGAGGGCATCAAGGTTGGACTGCCCTCCACCGATAAAGAGAGCGCGATCCGCGCCGCAGGCGCGCTGTTGGCCGAGCTGGGCTATGTGGACGACTCCTATGCGGACGCCATGGTCGAGCGAGAAAACCTGGTTTCCACCTACATGGGCATGGGCGTGGCCATCCCACACGGTACTAGCCAGAAGAAGGGCACCGTGAAAAAGTCCGGCGTTGTGCTGCTGCAATACCCGCAGGGCGTTGATTTTGGCGGCGAAAAGGCGTATCTTGTATTTGGCATCGCCGGCGTAGGCGATGAACATCTGGATCTGCTGGCCAACGTGTGCAACATCCTGGAGGATGAGGACGCGCTGGAGCAGATGAAAACGACCCCGGATGTGGATTATCTGCTGAGCAAACTGCAATAAGAATGTGAATAGATACGGAGAGGAGTATTGTTCTATGAAAAGCATCGATGTTGTCATCCAGGACAAGGAGGGCCTGCACGCCCGCCCGGCCGGACTGCTGTCCAAGGCGGCCAAGGGCTTTGCCAGCACCATTACCATGACCAAGAACGGCAAAACGGCGGACATGAAAAAGATCTTTGGGATCATGGGCCTGGCCGTGAAGTGCGGAGAGACCGTCACCATTGCCTGCGACGGCCCGGATGAGGCTGAGGCAATCGCCAAGATGGAAGAAATCATCAAGGGATGATCGGTTTATAATCGTAAAGAGCGCCCTCTGCGCCGGAAAAGCGCAGAGGGCGCTTTTTTAAGTGTTTTTTGACAAAATACAAAATCGGTTTGAGCGCCTGTAACACGCTCGTGCGCTTCTTAAAAATCAAAGCGGCCCGAAAAAATTGGCATAAAAATAAGGGGCTGGACACCGGTTTTGTGTCC
>CAZYAX010000052.1:0-8169 GCA_964646195.1 uncultured Faecalibacterium sp.
GGGCCGCGCAGGAATGTCCGCACAGGATTCCCCAACGCGGCGGCTTTTATGCCGCTGTTTGCACGGCGGGCGGGCAGGCAAGGCACAATGTGACAAAATACACACCTTTTAGAGAGGGAAAAGCAAAAAGTTTGTTAATTACTTGTCATGGTTTCTCCTTGCTTTGTGCGCGTATTTTGTTTATAATAATACCAAACGGGGGTCTGCCCCTGAAGGTAAGCGTGACTCAGTCAAAACTATTTATCTTGAGAGGAGTTTTTACAATGGGTTTAGGTAAGAAGACGATCGACGATCAGAATTACTTCGGCAAGAAGGTGCTTGTCCGCTGCGACTTCAACGTTCCGATGAAGGACGGCGTCATCACCAATGAGAACCGCATCAACGCGGCGATGCCCACCATCCAGAAGCTGGTCAACGACGGCGCAAAGGTCATCCTGTGCAGCCATCTGGGCAAGCCCAAGAACGGCCCCGAGGCCAAGTTCAGCATTGCGCCTGTGGCCGATGCCCTGAGCAAGAAGCTGGGCAAGACGGTCGTGTTTGCGGACGACGACACCGTGGTCGGCCCCAACGCAAAGGCCGCCGTGGCTGCGATGAACAACGGCGACGTGGTGCTGCTGCAGAACACCCGCTTCCGCAAGGAGGAAACCAAGAACATCGACACCTTCTCGGAGGAACTGGCTTCTCTGGCAGACGCCTATGTAGACGACGCGTTCGGCAGCTGCCATCGCGCCCACTGCTCCACCGCCGGCGTGACCAAATACATTCAGGACACCGCTGTGGGCTACCTGATGGAAAAGGAGATCAAGTATCTGGGCAACGCGGTCAACGACCCCGTCCGTCCCTTCACCGCCATCCTGGGCGGAGCCAAGGTCGCGGACAAGCTCAACGTCATCTCCAACCTGCTGGAAAAGGTGGACACCCTCATCATCGGCGGCGGCATGGCCTATACCTTCATCAAGGCGCAGGGCTATGAGATCGGCCAGAGCCTGTGCGACGAGTCCAAGATCGACTACTGCAAGGAAATGATGGCCAAGGCTGAGGCCAAGGGAGTCAAGCTGCTGCTGCCTGTGGATACCGCCTGCGTCAAGGCTTTCCCCGATCCCATCGACGCGCCGGTGGAAACCACCGTTGTGCCCGCTACGGCGATTCCGGCCGATATGCAGGGCTGCGACATCGGCCCCGAGACCATGAAGCTGTTTGCAGATGCGGTCAAGGCATCCAAGACTGTGGTCTGGAATGGACCCATGGGCGTGTTCGAGAACCCGATCCTGGCCGAGGGCACCCTGGCTGTGGCCAAGGCTATGGCGGAGAGCGACGCTACCACCGTGATTGGCGGCGGCGACAGCGCGGCTGCCGTGCAGCAGATGGGCCTGGGCGACAAGATGACCCACATCTCCACCGGCGGCGGCGCTTCTCTGGAGTATCTGGAGGGCAAGGAGCTGCCCGGCATCGCGGTCATCCAGAAGGCTTAATCAGCGAGCTGCAATTATCCTGAAGGCATATGGTGCGGCGGCGTTTCGCCGCCGCACATTTTATTGTGGACGCTTAGGGTTCTTTGGCCGGATCGCGGCAGAGCATACATATCCCAACCGCTGTGCGGCCAGATCGTGCCGGAGGCCCTGCTAAAGTTGATTTGAGATCAGAGATAAAGGAGAAACATACGATGGATAAGGCAAAACGCAAGGCAATTATTGCCGGCAACTGGAAGATGAACAAGACCGCCACTGAGGCCGCCGGGCTGGTGGATGCGCTGATTCCCGCTGTGAAGGACGCCACCTGCGAGGTCGTGATCTGCACACCGTACACCGACCTGGTGACTGCCGTCGCAAAGACCAGGGGCACCAACATCCATGTGGGTGCGGAGAATGTCCATTTTGAAAAGTCCGGTGCGTTTACCGGCGAGATCAGCGCCGATATGCTGGTGGATCTGGGCGTGGAATACGTCATCGTGGGCCACAGCGAGCGCCGCCAGTATTTTGCGGAGACCGACCAGACCGTAAACAAGCGCGCGCTGGCTGCCTTGAATGCCGGCCTCAAGGTGATCATCTGTGTGGGCGAGAGCCTCCAGCAGCGGGAAGAGGGCGTGACCGAGGAGCTGGTGCGCATGCAGATCAAGATCGCGCTGCGCGACGTGACCGCGGGGCAGATGGCCAACGTCGTGATCGCCTATGAGCCCATCTGGGCCATTGGCACCGGCAAGACGGCTACCGCCGATCAGGCCGAGGAGGTCTGCGCCCAGATCCGCAAGGTAATCGGCGAGCTGTACGGTGAGGCCGTGAGCGAGGCCACCACCGTGCAGTACGGCGGCAGCATGAACGCTAAGAACTGCGGGGAGCTGCTGAGCAAGGCGAATGTGGACGGCGGCCTGATCGGCGGCGCGTCCCTCAAGGCTCCCGATTTTGCCGTGATCGTCAACGCGGCATCCAAGGGCTGATGTACCTTTTGCAGCCCCATTACTCATAAACAGAAAGTGTGATATCCATGTCTAAAAAACCTGTTATGCTCTGCATTCTGGACGGCTTTGGCTGGGTGCCGGAGCAAACCTACGGCAACGCGATCGTGGCGGCAAAAAAGCCTTATCTCGATAGGCTGTTCGCCACCTGCCCGCACACCACTATCGGCGCTTCCGGCATGTCCGTCGGTTTACCCGATGGGCAGATGGGCAACTCGGAGGTCGGCCACACCAACATCGGCGCGGGCCGCATCGTGTACCAGCAGCTTACCCTCATCACCAAGTCCATCCGGGACGGCGAGATGATGAAGAACCCCGTCCTGCTCAAGAATATGAAGGCCGCCATCGATAACGGCAAGGCCATCCACTTTATGGGTCTGATGGGCACCGGCGGCGTCCACAGCCATGTGGATCACCTGTTCGGCCTGCTGGATATGGCCAAGGCGCTCGGCGCAAAGGACGTTTACATCCACGCGATCATGGACGGCCGCGATACCGACCCGCACGATGGCAAAGGCTTTCTGGCGCAGGTCCAGGCGAAGCTGGACGAGCTGGGCATCGGCAAGATCGCCACGGTGACCGGCCGCTACTATGCGATGGACCGCGACAGCAACTGGGACCGCGAGGAAAAGGCATACGCCGCCTTTGTGTACAACGAGGGCGAGCGCGCCGCGGACTGGAAGGAATGCATCGAGCGCAGCTATGCAAACGGCGTGACCGATGAATTTGTAGTGCCCTGCATCACCTGCGAGGGCGGCCGCGTGCAGGCAGGGGACACTGTGGTGTTCCTCAACTTCCGCCCCGACCGTGCCCGCCAGATGACCCGCATCTTTGTGGACGACGAGTTCAAGGGCTTTGTACGCCGGTACGGCCGCTTCCCGGTCAACTACGTCTGCATGGCGCAGTACGACGCTACCATGCCCAACTGCGAGGTGGCGTACCCGCCGGTGGACCTGAACAACGTGATGGGCGAGTACCTGGCCAAGCTAGGCAAGACCCAGCTGCGCATCGCCGAGACCGAGAAATACGCGCACGTTACCTTCTTCTTCAACGGCGGCCGGGAGGCACCGTTTGAGGGCGAGGACCGCTGCGTGATCCCCAGCCCAAAGGTCGCTACCTATGATCTCAAGCCGGAGATGAGCGCGCCGGAGGTGGCCGAGGAGTGCGTCAAGCGCATTGAGAGCGGCAAGTACGATGTGATCATCCTGAACTTTGCCAACTGCGACATGGTAGGCCATACGGGTGTGTTTGACGCTGCCGTCAAGGCCGTGGAGGCTGTGGACCAGTGCGCCGGCAAGGTGATCGACGCGGTGCTGGCCGCGGGCGGCGCCGTAGTGCTGACCGCCGACCACGGCAACGCCGATAAGATGATGAACGAGGACGGTACGCCGTTCACGGCCCATACCACCAACGTGGTGCCCTGCGTCGTGGCCGGCGTGGGCGATGTGGCGCTGCGCGAGGGCGGCGTGCTCTCCGACCTGGTGCCCACCATGCTGGAGATCATGGAGGTGCCGCAGCCAGAGGAGATGACCGGCAAGAGCCTGATCGTTCACTAAGGCCTGGAGCAAACGGAAGGTTCCGGCGGCAGAGCGCATAAAAACCGGCGCTCTGCCGCTGTTTTGTCTGTGAGGAGTGTCTGTATGAAAGACAGTCAGATCGATCTGTGCGGGGAGATCGGGCACGAAGAGGAGGATGGCTTCCCCTGCCTGGAACGGGGCGGGAGCTTTTCCTTTGCCTGCAACGGCTGCGGAGGCTGCTGCCGCGGAAGGGAGGACATTGTGCTCTCCGGGTACGACCTGTACCGCATTGCCCGGAGGCTGCGCCTGCCGCCCCGCACGGTGGTGCGCGCATTTTGCCGGCATTATATTGGCAAAAACAGCCGGATGCCCGTCGTTCGGCTGGCGCCGCTGCGGGAGGAGCGGAACAACTGCCCCTTCCTCACCCAAAACCGTTGCGCCATCCACGACGCAGAGCCGCTGGTCTGCGCGCTGTATCCTCTGGGCCAGCAGATCGAGCTGGACGGAACGGTGCGCTATTTTATGCAGCCCATCGACTGCGGCGGCGAGATCGTGGAGGCACGGGTGGAGGATTTTCTGGCGCGTTATTCGATTGCCAAACGGGAAGCGCTGGATGTGCATTGGGCCCGCACCTGTATCCGGCTTTCTAAGCGGATGCGCGCGCTGGAAACGGCTCTGGAGCCGGTGCTGATGCGGCGCATACAGGAGAAGCTGCTGGACGCGCTGTACTATAACTATGACTATGCGCAGGAGTACCTGCCGCAGCTCGAGGCCAACCTTGCGCGCTTTGAGCGGGATGCAAAAAAACTGGAGCAAATGCGGGTGCGGCATCGTTCTATCGAAAAAAATGATAGGTCTTTTCAAAATAACAAATAATTCGAGAGAGCCGGCAGGGAAGAAAAGACCGGGATTGGATTGTTTTGTCCCGAAAAATGTGGTATACTTCACAAGCATGAAGTGCCGGTTGCACTGCCGGCGTTTTGTCGAAAAAGTACCTGTGCAGGCTTTCGTGCCTGTGGAATCTGAAAAGTTGAAGGAGAACCATTTATGCGTAAGATTTCCCGTCGTTCTTTCCTGGCTGCCAGCGCAGCCGTTGCCGCTGTGGGCGTGCTCACTGCCTGCGGCTCTGCCTCTTCTTCCGCCGCTGCCTCCAGCAGCACGGCGTCTTCCGCCGCCGCTGCTTCCTCTGAGGCCGCTCCTGCTTCTTCTGCTGCTGCCGAGAGCTACACCATCGGCATCTGCCAGCTGGTGGAGCATTCGGCTCTGGACGCCGCTACGCAGGGCTTTCAGGATGCACTGACCGAGATTCTGGGCGACGCTGTTACATTCGATTTCCAGAACGCGCAGAATGATCCCGCCACCTGTGCGACCATCGTTAACGGCTTTGTCTCCGCGAAGGTGGATCTGATCATGGCAAACGCGACGCCGGCTCTGCAGGCTGCGCAGGCCGCGACCAACGAGATCCCCATCCTGGGCACCTCCGTCACTGAGTACGGCGTGGCGCTGGGCCTGGAGGGCTTTGACGGCACCGTCGGCGGCAATATCTCCGGTACCTCCGACCTGGCCCCGCTGGACGAGCAGGCGGCCATGATCGTAGAGTGGTTCCCCGAGGCCAAGACGGCCGGCCTGCTGTACTGCTCCGCCGAGGCAAACAGCCAGTATCAGGTGGACGTAGTTCAGGCTGAGCTGGAGGCCAAGGGCCTGACGGTGACCCAGTATGCTTTCTCGGATTCCAACGACCTGGCTTCCGTCTGCCAGCAGGCTGCCAACGAAAACGACGTGCTGTATGTTCCCACCGACAACACGGCTGCCTCCAACACAGGCATCATTGACGGCATCTGCCGCCCGATGGGCAAGGCTGTTTTTGCCGGTGAGGAGGGCATCTGCTCCGGCTGTGGCGTGGCAACTCTGTCCATCAGCTACTACGATCTGGGCTACACCACCGGCGAGATGGCAGCGGATATTCTGACCGGCAAGGCCGATATCTCCACGATGCCCATTGCCTACACCTCTGTGACCAAGAAGTACAACAAGGCGATCTGCGACGATCTGGGCCTGACGGCTCCCGCGGACTATGTGGCGATCGAAGAATAATACGCCGGACCCCTGCAGGGAGCTTGAAAGCCTCTGACCGGTCGAGATAAGCGGCCGGTACATATTGCAAAGCTGATGGGTGGCCCTTTTACGAAAGTCCTTTTACCCGAGGTCTCTTGCAGGAAAAGATAAAACGAAACAAGGCGGGGGAGAATGGGCTTCCATCCATCCCCGCCTTTTTGTAAAAGAAAAAAGCGAAATTTTTAGGAGGGATCATCTTGGCTCTTTTGCTTACCCGGCTTGCCAATTTGCCGGGCGCGCTGCCGGGCGCCTGTGCCCAGGGCTTGATTTGGGGCATCATGGCGATCGGCGTGTATATTACCTACCGCATTCTGGATGTGGCGGACCTTACGGTGGACGGCTCGTTTGGCACGGGCGGCGCAGTTTGCGTCATGTGCCTGCTGGCCGGGCAGAACGTGTGGGTGTCGCTTTTTATGGCGCTGCTGGCAGGTCTGCTGTGCGGCTTTGTTACCGGAATACTGCATACCTTTATGGGCATCCCGGCCATTTTGGCCGGCATTTTGACCCAGCTGGCGCTCTATTCGGTCAACCTGAAGATTTTGGGCAAGTCCAATCAGTCTATCAATGTGGACAAGTACGATCTGCTCATCTCGCTGCGCTGGGTCAAAGAGCTCGCTCTGCATAACCCGATGCTGATGGTGATCCTGCTCACTGGTGTGCTGATCGCGGTGTTGTACTGGTTTTTCGGCACGGAGCTGGGCTGCGCCATCCGCGCCACCGGCTCCAACCCCAACATGAGCCGCGCGCAGGGCATCAACACCGCCTTTAACACGGTGCTTGGCCTGATGGTCTCCAACGGCCTGGTGGCCTTCTCCGGCGCGCTGCTGGCCCAGTACCAGGGCTTTGCGGATGTGAGCATGGGCCGCGGCGCCATCGTTATCGGCCTGGCGGCCATCATCATCGGCGAGGCAGTGCTGGGGCGTGTGTTCCAAAATTTTGCACTGCGGCTGGTGGCGGTGTCGGTGGGCGCGGTGATCTACTATGTGGTCATCCAGCTGGTGCTGACGCTGGGCTTCGACGCCAACCTGCTCAAGCTGCTGTCGGCCGCTGTAGTGGCGGTATTCCTGGCTGTCCCGTATTGGAAGAGCAAGTATTTTTCTCATTCCACCGCGAAAAAAGCGCAGAAGGAGGATGTGAAAGATGCTTGATATCCAGAACATTACCAAGATCTTCAACGCAGGCACCGTCAACGAGAAGATGGCGCTGGACGGCCTCTCGCTCCATCTGGAGCCGGGCGATTTTGTCACGGTGATCGGCGGCAACGGCGCGGGCAAGTCCACGATGCTGAACGCTGTGGCCGGTGTATGGCCGGTGGACGAGGGCAGAATCTTGATCGACGGTGCGGACGTTACCCGCCTCAGCGAGCACCAGCGTGCGTGCTACATCGGGCGCGTGTTTCAGGACCCAATGACCGGCACGGCCGCCACGATGCAGATCGAGGAGAATCTGGCGCTGGCAGCCCGCCGCGGCAAAAAGCGCACCCTGCGCATCGGCATCACCAACGCCGAGCGCGAGCGCTACCGCGAGCTGCTCAAAACGCTGGATCTCGGCCTTGAGAACCGGCTGACGGCCCGTGTGGGCCTTTTGTCCGGCGGCCAGCGTCAGGCGCTGACGCTGCTGATGGCGACCATGAACCAGCCCAAGCTGCTTTTGCTGGATGAGCACACCGCCGCGCTGGACCCAAAGACTGCGCTCAAGGTGCTGACCCTCTCGGCCAAGATCGTGGAGGAAAACCACCTCACCACCCTGATGATCACCCATAACATGAAGGATGCCATCAAATACGGCAACCGGCTGATCATGATGCACGAGGGGCATATCATCTACGACGTGCGCGGCGAGGAGAAAAAGAGCCTCAAGGTGGCGGACCTGCTGGCCAAGTTCCAGATCGCCAGCGGCGGCGAGTTTGCCAACGACCGCATGATCCTCTCCTGAAAAGGGAACCGGAAGAATACTCCAAACTGAAAAGGCCGCAGGGCCTGCCTCAAAATGGGCAGCCTTGCGGCCTTGTTTGGTGCATTTCGCTCTTGGGAACCTCTGAACAAATCACGCCCTTCGGGCTTGGCACGCATCTTGCCGGCTGCG